>JALYZK010000078.1 GCA_030945705.1 Vulcanimicrobiota bacterium
CTGGGTTCACCGGGTAATGGCTTCAGCCGGTCAAGCGCGGGAACCGGGCGAACGAGCAGCGCCGCGTGCGTCATCCTATGGTTGCGCACTTTTCACTTCATTCAAGACATGCAATGCTCTTGCGTAAAGTTGCGCTTGCGCGCGTTCATACGACAGCCCGTGATTTCGCTGCCCCGCCAGAGCGTCCGCCTCGCGGGAAAGAGCGACGATCTTGGATGAACGCGATGCGTCCGCGTCGGGGCCGCCTTGATTCGTACGCTCAAGGAGCGCCGTGATACGTTCGCCTTCTCGGCTAGAGGTTTGGCGTGGAACGGCAATTGCCTCATAAGGGCGAAGGTCCGGCTGCGCTGTGAAGAAGTCCGCCAAATCCGTCGCAAGAAGGTCACCCAGAGACAAGGCAGGCAACCCGAGCAATTCTTCTTCCGTCTTAAGTATGCTAACGGTGGAAGTATGCGCGCTCCCGAGATACGCACGTTTTGAAAAAGGCGACACGACCACCGCATAGGTGCGGTGCGCATGAACATGATCCCGCGATGATTGCGCATCGTCCGGCGTGATGAAGATCGCTGTCGTGGCCCAGGTCGGCAAATGCGAAAGATAGTCCACAATCAGGCCGAGTGCGCGGTCTCCGTCGGCGACTTCTTCCGGCAGGGACGGAATATTGCGTCCGTGTCCGCCGTGATCTGCAGGCAACCACACGTAGGTGAATGCCGGAACGGTACCGTCCCGCACGTAAGCGCTGTAGTCGCGTATGAATTCTTTAGCACGGCGCACGTCACGAATCCGTAAATTCCAGCCAGGGTAACGAAGATCTATGTGCCCGTTGAGCACTGCGGGCGCAGGGACGTCGAATGGATACAAGCCTCCCAGGCCCTGCGTTGGCGCGCTTTCATCAGCTTCTCCGGCGAACTGCCGATCGTCGGCTTTGGGATCGATGTTCGCTCCTTCATCATACCCGGATAAACGCACGAGGTCGCCGTATTCACGAAAGGTTCCACCGGTGCGGGCCAGGTTATGAAAGATGTAACCGGCACGCGGATAGTCTTCGGGGTCTTCGTTCTTGTTGACAAAAGGACGGCGGCCGTCTTTGAGGAGTAAGGTTTTCTCGGTATAATCCGTCGCGATACCGCCTGCGGCGAACTGATGTCCTGCATCGGATTCTTCCGCATCTGCATAGAGGTTGGTCGCCAGACCAAAGGTTCGAGCCAGTGCGTGCAAGTTTGGCGTTACACTTGCGCCAAACGATACGAGCGACGCATCGCCGGCACCGTACGCACGGCCAGTTTCATCTTTCAGATCACCCAGCATCGCATCATACGTTTTGTTCTCTTCTAGAATAAAGACCACGTGCTTAATCACGCTACTGGGACGCAACACGCCCAGCGGCGGAACGACGGCGTTGTCCGGACCGTTTCGCGAAGTTCGCGCATTTGCCAGCGCGTTGAGCGTCGTGTTCTTCAACACGAGATGCTTCAAATCGATGCGCTGTAGGGTTGACCAGATAGCGTTGCTATCTCCAAGGCCGACACGATCTTCCCCCAATCCTTTCGCGTTCGCAACATACAGATACCGTCCATTTGGAGAGAGCGCAAGCGCGCTCGGATACCATCCAGTGGGAATGAGGCCCAGGCGATTCAGATGCAACGGATTACGAGCATCAACGACCGCGACCGCATTCACTCCACTCATCGCTACGTAGAGACGTGCACCGTTCTTGCTCATCGCCAATGCATTCGGCTGCATTCCGTAGGGAGCACCATCGAACAGCCGTAGTTCGAGGCTCGCGGCCAGGCTCGGCGAGGCGCCGTTAAGCGCAAGAGTAGCAACCCGGTCAACGTTCGTCATTGTCACGAAGGCATAGCGCTTGTCGGGTGTTGCGAGGATTGCACTTGGATGCGCCCCTCCCACGGTCGCAATGCCATCCGGCGCAGCATCCATCGAAACAGAAAACTCCGCCTGGTTGTTCGATACAACGTTCCCACTTGAATCCAGACCCACGAGAGAAACGGCCGATGCGCGCGAGGGGTTGGGGAGGGGACTTAAAAATTGCGGGATTGCTGTGGGCACGCTGAGCTTCCCGTACTGCATCAAGCCCTCGTCCGTGACCAACAGCCGTTTTCCCGCAAGCGCAACGCCGTACGGAAAAAACCCGACGTTTGCCGTGTTTAACAATGTGCGCGTTTGTGTATCGATCGCGCTCACCGAGTTTCCAAGGTTGTTGACAACATAGGCGCGACGTTTGTCGGGAGAAAGAATGATACTCCCCGGAAAAGATTGGTGTGGGCCGGCCAAGTCCTCGTCCGGGTTACCGGGAATTTCAACTTGCTTGTCTTGCGCACTCAAATGACCGTCGCCATCCAGAATGAAAACCCGCACCGAATTCGTAGGACCACCAGAGGCTAAGACCAGCGTGCGCGCGGGATTGGCAGGGTCCTTTAGCGCCGCAACGCCCAAGAAAAACGCTTCCCTGTCTTTTGCCGAATACCAATCCGATACGTGCATCGAGTTGGTATCAACGACGGCCAAAGAATAGCCGCCACCGATTCGCGGATCTAAGCGACTGTGAATTCCAAATTCACGTTCATCATCGTTAGTTACGATTGCATAACGCCCGTCCGGCGTCAACGCCACACCGAGGGCGTTCATTCCGACCACCACACTCAACCCCACGGGGCCAAGAAGGCGCCCCGAGGGCAAGATTCCATCGAATGGTTGATCGCGGGCCCCGGCGGGTTGCACGCCGGCCGGGGCGGTGTAGGTTAAAAGGGGTCCGGGCGCGGCGCCCACGAGGGCAACGCAAAATAAAGCGGCAAAGATCACTTGATTCATCGCGTCGGCACGCTAAGGTCGATCCAGGCGGTACCCGATTCCGCGCACGCTCGCGATTTCTACGGGAGTACCAACTTCCGCGAGCTTTTTGCGCAACGATGCTATGTGCACGTCAACGACTCGAGTGGGAACACCGGAAACGTCGTTCCAAACCCGTTCCAAGATCTGCGCACGCGTGAGCAGCTTTCCTTCCGCTTCTGCCAAATGCCACAGTAGGCGAAATTCCAATGCGGTAAGCGTGACACTGCGTCCGTTATTTTCGAGCGTATGAAAATCGCGCACCAAGGTCGCAGTACCCATTTCTAATTTCCCATCGGTTTCGCGTGCTAAAAACCTATCGCGCCTGCGCAAAAATGAGGCTATCCGCGCAACAAGTTCGTTACCCGAAAACGGCTTTGTAATGTAATCGTCGGCGCCCAATCCAAGTCCTAAAAGAATGTCCTGTTCGCGCGAATGACCGCTTACCATGAGAATAAACGCGCTGTTTGAAGTCGCCAGAGAAGTGCAGACATCGAGTCCGGATATATCGGGCAAACCGACGTCCAGAATGACGACGTCAGGCTTATACGAGTCCGCAAGCTCGAGAGCTTGCACGCCGTTTGAGGCGATGCGCACGTCATAGTCGGCGCGCCTAAGCAACGTGTCCTCTAGCTTGGCCATGTCTTCGTCGTCTTCAACGACCAGTATGCGCGCAGACACTACGACCACCGCTTAAACAGGAACTGTAACATCTTCACCCTCAGTAAAAACAAGATTCCGTCGGGCTATGCCTTCGTCCACTGCGGCGGCAGAGACCGCCTTAGCGACGGCATCAACGACGCGCGTATCGAAGACGCTTGGGACAACGTATTCGGCACTACGTTCGTTATCGGTGACGATCGATGCGATTGCTTTGGCAGCGGCGAGCTTCATGTTTTCGCTGATATAACTTGCCCGGCAATCCAGCGCGCCGCGGAAAATTCCAGGAAAAGCAAGCAAGTTGTTCACCTGATTAGGGAAATCGGATCGCCCAGTGGCCATGACGGCAACGTAAGGTGCGGCAACATCAGGCATGATTTCCGGCGTCGGATTGGCCATTGCAAAAACTATGGGATCGCGCGCCATCGCGCCAATCGCTTCGGGCGCCAGCACTCCCGGTGCGGAAACGCCAATAAACGCGTCTGCCCCCCGCAATACTTCGGCCAGAGAACCGCGCCGATTTTCGCGATTTGTATGTTCGGCAAGCCAGCGCCAGTGTGAATTTTCATAGCGTTCTTGACGATTGATTGCTCCAGCACGGTCCACCGGGATCACGTCCCGGACGCCTGCGGCGAGCAACATTTTCATCGTCGCGGTGCCGGCCGCACCACTCCCCGCGACCACGATGGCGAGATCTTCTATTCTCTTCCCAACAACCTGCGCCGCATTGATAAGGGCTGCCAGAATTACGACGGCCGTGCCATGCTGATCGTCGTGCATGACGGGAATGTCGAGACGTTCGATCAGCCGGCGTTCAACTTCAAAGCAGCGGGGTGCTGAGATATCTTCCAGATTGATCCCGCCGAAAACCGGCGATATGCGCACGACCGTTTCAACGATTTCATCTACGTCTTTGGTCGCTAGGCAAATGGGAAAGGCGTCGATCCCGGCAAACTGTTTGAAAAGCATTGCTTTGCCTTCCATTACCGGCAATGCACCCAGAGGTCCGATATCGCCGAGCCCCAACACCGCTGTACCATCGGAAACGACGGCCACCGTATTGCGTTTGATGGAGAGTTGAAATGCTTTGCTCGGATCGGCAGCTATCGCCATTGAAACCCGGGCAACTCCGGGCGTGTACACGATCGATAGATCTTGGCGCGTTTTCACCGGAATCTTTGGTTCAATTCGGATTTTACCGCCCAGATGCGCCAAAAAGGTGCTGTCCGAAACGCTGACGACCCTAACGCCTTCAAGGTTCTCCACCGCCAAGCGGACTTGGTCGGCGATCACATCTGAGGAAACCCGAACGGTCACATCCCGGACAAGAGAAGTTTTCGAAATGGAGCGCATATCCACGGCTCCGATAACTCCGCCGGCGTCACCAATCGCTGACGCCAAAGTTCCGAATGCGCCGGTGCTGTTGGGCATCTCCAAGCGCATAATGAGCGTAAAACCGATAGGAGTTGAAGCCACTTATAAACCTTTCGCTGGGGAAGCTCTAGCTACCGCTTACCGTCATTTCCGCCACTCGGAATGAGGGGGATACGATCGTACTGTCAAAGCGCAAATCGTTCGCCACCGCATCGATTCCTGCCAGCATCGCTGCAAGCGTGCTTGCAATGGTGAACTCTTCGATGGGTTCTGTCAGCTCGCCATTTTCTATAAGGAAACCCCTTGCTCCGCGGCTATATGTTCCCGTTGCGTATTCCGTCGCGAAGCCAATAGTCTCTAGCACCAGCACGCCCCGCGCCGTGGCCCCAATCAGCTCACAAAGACCGCTTGAGCCGACTTGTAAATACACGTTGTTTGGCGCTATTCCGCCTCCGGCGGAGTTTGCAGTAGATTCCATTCCAAGTTTGCGCCCGTAGTAGGTATCCAGCGCAAATGAGCGCAGAACGCCCTTATCAAAGAGAACGGTCCGCCGCCCAGGCACGCCCTCACCGTCATATGGGGCCGTACCGAGCCCAGCGGGCATTACACCGTCGTCCAGGATGGTGACGAGCGCGCTTCCAATGCGTTCACCCATCTTTTCTGCCAAAAACGAATTTCCAACCACAACGTTTGCGCCGCTGAGCGACGAAAAAATATCGGCGAGGACCGCGGCCGCGACATCGCGTTCGAAAATCACGGGTACGCGCATCGTCTGGGGCTTTCGCGCACCGAACATCTCGACCGTTCGCCGGGCAGCGTTTTCTGCTACGCTCTGCAGCGGCTCGAGCCCAAAGACTGAACGCGCGGCCGTACCATATGACGCCGTTCGCTTTGCGGGTCCATCGCTGGCGACCGGGCTGACGCCGCGCGAGGCCCGCGTGGCGCGGTAAGAGCCGGCAAATCCGAGCGAATTCGCAAGGGCGGAGGTCACTACAGCGTCAACATACCGTGCACCGTTAGAATTGTCGATGCGCGAATCACATTTCCGAACGGCCGTTTCTAGGTCGCGCGCTTCTTGTATCTTGCTCTGCGCGTCGCGCCCTGCAACATCCTCTGCGAAGATTTGCAGGTTCGAGGCTGGCCCACCAACTGGAACGCCCGCAAGTCCCGCATAAGGATCCGCTCCGACAAACCTTGCCCCTGCGACGGTCCGGGCAATCGCATCATCCAATGCTTGAAGGTCAGAAGTGTGCAGCATGGCCTTCCTTTGACCAACGAACACGCGAAGCGCGAGGCTGTTTCCCGTTGATTGTTCCAATTTGGTGAGGGTTTCTCCGCGCGCTTCAGCGCTGAATCGCTCACTGATCGACAGCGTCGCTTCAGCCTGCGTTGCACCGGCTTTTACCGCTCGGGCCACGACATCCGCAGCGAAGTCTAAGGGATCAAGCAACGCTCGAGCCACCTACGGTGATGCTCGATATCTTTACGGTCGGCATTCCAACGCCGACCGGAACCAGTTGTCCCGCTTTACCGCAGGTGTAGTGTCGGTTCGCGAAACAGCTATCGTTGCCGACCGCAACGACTCTGGTCATCGCCTCGGGTCCGTTACCCACGATAGTCGCACCCCTCAGCGGTGCCGTTATCTTTCCGTTTTCAATGAGGTAGCCTTCAGCAATCATAAACACGAAGTCGCCTTTGCTTATTTCAACCTGCCCCCCGGCAAATGACTTTGCATAAATGCCCCGCTTAACCGAAGCGATAATCTCCTCGAAGGTTGAGGATCCGTTGGGCATATAGGTGTTGCACATGCGTGGTTGAGGCAAAACACGAAAGGAGGCTCGTCTGCCACTTCCAGTTGAACCGACGCCCATCAACGTTCCATTCAAATAATCTTGCATGTAGCCACGCAAAATGCCGTTTTCAACCAGCACATTGTGGCTACCGGGGTTACCCTCATCATCCACCGACAAACTCCCGCGCTCTTCGGGTAGATTACCGTCATCATAGATCGTGACCAATTCGCTTGCGACGCGTTCGCCGACACGGCCGCTGTAGAGAGAGATCCCGCGACGGTTGAAATCACCTTCAAGCCCGTGTCCGACCGCTTCGTGCAGCAACACACCCCCGCCGCCCGCCCCGACGACGATTTCACTCTCGCCCGCGGGGGCTTCGCGTGCCTCCAGGTTTATTGAGGCTATTTGCGCTGCTTCTTGCGCGATCGATTCCGGTGTTCGCCTGGTGAAGAACGCCACTGAAGTGCGACGCCCATCTCCCACATAACCGTGAGCGCGCACATCTTTATCCTTGGCTACCGTTTGAACGCCGAGTGTTACCAATGGCCGGTGGTCGTGGACGAGCTTTCCAAGACTGTTGGCAATCCAAACATCTTGGAGCTCATCCGTAACGAAAGCATTGACGGCCACGATACGGTGATCCACCGCTCGCGCAGCCACATCGGCGCGCTCCAACAGATCGACGTATATCGAGGAATTCACCGGCGCCGCAGGCGACGCACCGTACGCTGTCGCGACATCCTGACCGGCGAGCTCGCGTACCGTTGATCCACCGCTTGCGTCGTTCGCAATCAAAGCAGCTACCTTAGCCGCCCGCTCGAGGGCCGGCAAAGATAAATCGTCCGAATAACCGTAACCCGAGGATTCACCGACAATGACGCGTATTCCAACTCCTTGAGTTACGCTGAGTCCACTCTCGTGTATCTTACCATCTTGCAGGCGGAACGACGTTAAGGTCCGCCGCTCGCAAAAGATGTCAGCGTACGAGCCGCCACGCAGCAAGGCAACTTGCAAAAGGCGCTGTAGAGTTTGCGAATCAAGGATGCCGGCGCCGTTCGATTCCAACGTATTCGTCATAATTCCGCCACCCGATCGATGGCGAGCGTTAATGTATCATCAATCATGCTGGGATTCGCTCTAGCATTGTTTACCAGGAACGCAAAGGCAACTCGCCCGTGTTTGTGCGTAGTTATATATCCGGCGAGCGAATTTACACCGGAAAGATGCCCGCTCTTTATTCGCGCGCGTCCGCGTGCTGCGCCGAACGGGTAGTATTTAAGCGTCCCATCGAGTCCCGCCCGGGGTAGCGCAAAATAAAAATTTTCCCCTTCCGGTAACGAAGTGACTCTTGAAAGCAGCGCCGTCATGGTAAGCGCAGATATCCGGTTCTCAACCGCTAGTCCGCTTGCATCGACCAAATGTGCACCGCTGCGCGGAATGGTTAACATTGTTAGGTAGGCTGATTCCGCGGAAAGACCGTGGGCGTCGTCTCCGATTCCACCCTGTGTTTTCCCCAGCGTTCGTAGAAGCTGCTCGGCAATATGGTTGTTCGATTCAAAAAGCATTTTGGCAACAATGCTCTGCAGCGGGGCAGAGGCATGGTCCCACACCACGGTTTGATCGCTCGGCGCTATCCCCACGCGCGGTGTTTTCCCGGTTCGTATCCCCCGCGATTCCAGCATCGCTTCAAATACCTGCGCAACATACGACGGAACGCCGGCAATGGGCCGCCAAAACGTTTGTTCGCTTCCGGCCGCGATCCGGCCACTCACCACAAACGAATTCGGACGAGTTCCCGGATCAATTTGTAAGTTAGCATAAAATCCGGCGGGCACCGTGGTAATTACACCGGTATAGGTGACGATACGATTCGGCGGCTCAAGACGGATGGCTGCAGGTGCACCGGGAACCCCCGGCTTGACATGAAATTCAACGGTGTCTTGGTCGAGCGAGATTGCGCTGGTCGGTGCGGAGAATCCATAGTTCAGATCGTCTGCCGCCCACAGCGGATTGCGCTCGGGACCACCGATAGCGCTGGCATCGACGCCGACGCCGCCGGCAAGTGTTCGTATTCCCCGCGCGCCCAACACCTTTGCGCCACCGCGTAAATCGTTTGAAGTGAGGACCGGATCGCCGGAACCGACCAACCAAAGATCCTTTCCGGCTGTGGCCGCGCGAGTATGATAGCGAAAACCGGCACCCAAAACGTTGAGCGCAGCCGCGGCGATAACGACTTTTTGGGCCGAGGCGGGTGTAACGGGGCGCTCTGCCCGGTCTGCAAATAGCGTGATCCCATCCTGCGAGAGGACGCAGAGGCTGGCGTTTGCCGACCTCGTCACGGGGCCAAAGATCGCAAGCAGATCACGTTGCAAGCTGCGCCGTTCGTTAGCGCTCCACGGCATTGCTCGCAAAGGCGCGAGCGCCAAAGGTTGCATCGACGCTTGAATATGCGGCGCGGGCGAGCTCGAATGAGAACAAGCACTTAGCGCACACAAAAGCGATAAGAGCGCCAGCTTAGCTACGAGCCAACTCCTCGATTTTCGCCTGAAGTTTCCGGTGCTCCTCACGCAATGAATCCACATCACCGCGTAACTCGGCTACCTGTGGCGGTACCTTTTGAGCTTCATGGATGCGGAGAATCGCCTCGCGAGCATCGCGCCGCACCCTTCCGTCAAACGCGCTTTCACCCAGACGCGAGAGCACCGGGACGAACCGCGGATCCGCAAGTTTTTCGGTGGCGCTAATCGCCGTTAGTTGCACAAGCAGCGCCGGATCGTCAAGGATTTCGATGATGCGCTCGACGATTTGCGTGCGCTGCGATTCAACCAGTGTTCCCAAACGCGCCAGCGCTTGCAGTGCGGCGCGCCGCAGCGCTTCTTCTTGACCCGCAGCAGTTGCATCGATAAGCAGCGGGGTTGCATTTTCGTCCGCGAGTTCACCTAAGCCGCGCGCGGCCCCGGTAGGCACGACAGCGTTCCACGACTGATAGCTCAGTTGCTCCTTCAGTAGAGTGAAAGAGCGCGGATCGCGCGTTTTTCCGAGCGCATGCAACGCTGCGGCCATAACGAAGTAGGACTCATCATACATTGCGGGTGCAAGCAGCGCATCCGCAACGTCGACGTCTCTAAATTCTCCAAGCGCGTCGGCAACGGCTCGACGAACTTTAGGATGAGGGTGGGGCAAGCTTTGAAGCAATAAAGCTTTAGCCCACGGCGCGCGCGTCGAACCCAGGGTGTGCGCTAGCTCGGCGAGCACGCCCCAAAACGGCTCGGCATCGATTGCTTCGCGCAGTGCCCGGACCGCAAGGTGGGAACCGTCTTTAGCCAGTTCCTGGCCTGCTCGTATGCGCGCGGTCGGATCCGGATCAGCACGTAGCGTGCTGGCGGCAAATTCCGTTCCAAAACGATAAGTAACGGTTGCCAAAACAAATGCACCCGGGTCGAAACGTACCAAGCGCGGTTCATTTTGCAGTGGAATGTGAAGCGTTTCGTGCGCGCTCCTGACGCTCACCCTCAGTCGTTGCTCACCAGGCAACGCCCTCGCTGAGAAATTCCGGTGGATGGTTGCCGGGAGTTCGCCGCAAAACCCCAAGTCTACCTCGAAGCGATACGCCGCATTCTGCTCGTCGATGCGCTGCTTTTGCACGATCTCCACAGTCATCGACTTGCGTTTCTCATCATAGCGGCACGACACTTCAAGTTCTGGATGCCCTTCACGAAAGACCCATTGATCGAAAAAGGCGCGCAAGTTTCTACCAGTAGAAACTTCAATGGCGCGAATTAAATCGATGGTTTCGACGTTGCGTTCCGCGTTGTCTTTCACATAGCGTGCGATGGAGCGCCAAAAGCGCTGCTCGCCCAATTCCCCCCGTAACATGTGCAGTACCGCGCCACCTTTTTCATATAGGTGCGCGTCAAACAATTCGATTGGATCTCGATAAACGTTGCACACAATCGCGCGGCGGTACCGAGAGGAGTCTTCTTTGACGTACTTGTCGATCAAGAAGTATATGTCAAGCAGATATTCATCGTAGCCTAAGTCCGCTTCGCGGAAGACCGCTTCAAAGTAGGTTGCAAAACCCTCATTGAGCCATGCGTGGGACCAATCCCGGCAGGTCAGGAGATTGCCAAACCATTGATGCGCCAGCTCGTGCGCCACGAGCGGGTCGCTGGAAAAATCTAGGTGCGCCCGTGCATCGTGTAGGGTATGGTCCGTTTGAGTAGTCGCCGAAGTGTTTTCCATGCCGCCGAAAATAAAGTCAGCAACGGCGATCTGAGAATAGCGTTCGTATGGGTAAGCGGTACCGATGCGCTTTTCCAACACAGCAAGCATTTTCGGCGTCTTGCCGAATGCACGCTGGCCGTCTTCTTCCCGCCCGGCGAGGACGTAATAATAGATAGGGACCGGATGACTGCATTGCAGTTTTTCGATGAAAGGTCCAACAACCAAACTAACTAGATATGTTGAATGAGGCACGCCCTCTTCGTAACGGAAGCTCGTAGTTTGTTCCGCAAGATCGTCTTTGCGCCATACGAGCGCTCCGTTAGAGAGGGCGAAGAGGCCAAGCGGAACCACGACCGTAGCGGAAGTCGTCTGTTTCTCATGAGGGTAGTCAAGACATGGAAACCAATAACGCGCGTTCTCATCCTGGCTTTGCGTCCATGCATGTTTGACTTTGTGCGGCTTTTGGGGAGTGGGAGCAATAAAAAACAAACCATGGCGCGGGCTTGACACCCGGTAGCTAACGGAGAAGCTGCGCTCCTCCCCTACCTCGAGCGGCGGGTCGAAATGAACGATGAGCTTGTTGGCGCGCCGGTCAAACTCAAGCGTCTTGCCGTTCCGCTCGATGGTATGGACCTCAAAGTCAACGGCATCGAGTGCCAGAGATGAAACCGGTTCGTCTAATGCGCGAACCGTCGTGGTACAGACGCCATCCAGCCATCGTCTGTCCAGATCCGCAGTGAGGTGCAGGTCGATATGCAAGACGTCGACGGTTTTGTCGGGGCCATATCGTGCCGTCGCGCCGGCCAAGGGGAATGGGCGGTGCGCGGCTGCATCGTCGGGGCGCTTCACTTCCACTCCGCGCTTCGCTCGTGCGGTTCGACCAACCCCCCGTTCACCGCGAGCACCGCACCGTTGATAAAGTCCGCTTCGTCGCTTAGGAGAAAACGCACCGCATCGGCAACATCTTCCCAAGAACCGGCGCGTCCTCGTGGATTGTTAGCAGGCGTTTGCCGGGCGCGTTCGCGATCGATATATTTCTCGCGGATATCTCCGAGCTCCAAGACATTAACGGTTATTGCGTCCCGCGCTTCCTCCAGCGCAAGACTGCGGGCAAATGCAACCAGGCCCGCTTTAGCCGCAGCGTGCAGAGAAAGGCCGCGGGTCGCTAGCGTATTGTGCGAACCGTTCATCCCGAAAAACACCAGCCTCCCAAACTTCTGGGCGCGCATGCCGGGTAGTACCGCCGCTGCTATAACCACAGCACTCGTTAAGTTGCCATCAATCATGGCGCGATAATCCGCAAGCGAAAACTTCGAAAACCGCCGGATCAACATGGGACCAACGC
>JALYZK010000131.1 GCA_030945705.1 Vulcanimicrobiota bacterium
GCGGGCGGAACACTCGAGGGCTTATACTTTGCTTTCGGGGAAGATGACGTGGTGTTGTTGAGCGACGTACCGGACAATGCGAGTGCAGTGGCGGCGGCAATGGCCGCAGCGGCCGGAGGTGCGCTGTCGCGCATCCGCACGACGGTTTTGCTCACACCTGAAGAGGTCGACACGGCGGTAAAGAAGACAGTTTCGTACGCCCCGCCTGGGAAGTAGTCGGAGGCCCAATAAGCCTTGATTTTTAACGAGACATACCCTCTTTCTTCAGTTTTTTAGCGCAATTTGGCGCATTTTGTTCCCATGTAAGGGGTCGGGGGTTCGACTCCTCTCATCTCCACAAAGCCAGTACCCTCTCCGCACTTAGCGCTCAGCGTTTCTTAACTCGTGCTATCGGAGAGGAGCTTGTTTCAGAGGTAGGGTGTTGGTTTCTACTCTCTACCAAAGCGATTGAGATAAATCCATGGAGACAAGTCCCTAAGGTTGGGTCTTACCAGCGAGCGCGAGGAGGCATTATTTATGAAGTCCCTGATTAGACTCAGGCAGCCTCCATCAGCGACAGTGCCGATCTATTGCTTAGCTGGAGATGCGCGATAGAAATGCCTGAAAAAATATTAGAAAAATTATCAGCCTGGAAGCACCGCGCTTCGCTGTGAGATGCTACCCTAGGGGGCCGAGCGGGGTAAATGTGTGCCCAAGGAATTGGCTGGTTGCAGAGTACGCATTTGAAGGAACGGCGACCCGCGTCCGAGTTGCTTCTTCTGTTGCTAACAATTCGCTAAGAGACTGAGCCCGGCAGTTACGGAAAGAGCCGGGACAATGATACTCTGCTGCCCGATCTCATGCTCCAGTCAGCGTGTTTCGGGGTCGATCCCGACCAAGCCGGAAGCTGCTCTACGAATTCAAATCCCACCTTCCCCACCAGTGTGCACAATCGCCAACACTACGCAAACGTTAAATCGATGGTTTTGAAAGCGGACGGTTCCGGTACTGTTTTGCCGTCGCTTTCAAGCGCGCAATTATTCGGTGTTCGTTATGTCTATCGAACCCTTTGAAGGTCCGTCCGTTCGCAGAGCTTGGGCGCTCTTGCGCTTTGCCTATAATTCGATAACTGAAGTCAACGCTTGAATGTCCGCCGGGATTTTCCCGGACCGCGAAGCCCTTAGAGGATTTGTCGGTGACGTAAAGGCCGGCGCTCGGCCCTTCGGGTGTGATGAAAACCTGGTATCGCTGCGCGAAGTTCATACTTCGGGCAAATGCTGCGTCTAATCGAACATAGCTTTGTCCAGAGGCAAGGTGCCCTTCTCCAACGTTTTCGATCGTTGGCGCATTTTGATCTGCGCTGAAAATGGGTCTGTTTGTGGGCGCCTTTCCGGGGACGGCGTAGGTCAGGGGTACACCATGCTGCGTCAACGTGCCGGAAATAACGAGATTACCTTGATCGTCTAAAGACAATCCCCCGCCCGTTCCGTGAGCCGAAATGATCAAACCAGACCCGTCCTGTTCGACCTCAAGAGCATTACCGAGGTTAAAGGGGTCGGGATTCGACCCATCAGCTACAAACCGCCCTCCTGTATCGCCGATGCCTTCTACTGCGATTGCCGCAGGGCCCTTATACGGCACTTGATTCCCCGTGCCCAGCACGCCCGGATTGCCGTCGGCCGTGACCCCGGAACTATACCTCGCTTGAGCTACGCCAATACAGATATTGGGTGAACTGTCTGCGAGCGACACGCTTGCGAACTGCGAGAGTGCAAAAACTGCCGCGAGGCCGCAATTTCCTGAAACCGGGTCCCCAGAAACGGTACTTACGATGCCTGAGCCACCGACCGCTCGGGCACTCAGGGCCGTGCCGACAGTCTTGGTGGTCGTTGATAGTGCCAACACGCCAGTGCCACCTACCGATTCGCCCGCTACGCCCTGATTATATAAACTAGACGTACCATCGAATCCGATCACTCCAGCGCCGTTGTTTTCCTGGGTGCTTGCCGCAAACTTTGTGATTCCCGCCAAAGCGTTTTGATGTTGGGATATTGCCACGATTGTATTGCCGTGTGACGCTGCACTGATCGCGCCACCGGGGCCGCTTGCGACGTTCGCCGCCGCAATCGCAAAAGTGCGGTGGCTGTGCGTGACGACGTTCAAAGCCATGCCCCCTACAGACTGAGCCTGGATTGCCAAACCCGTACCAGTGTTGGTTGCAGTAAGTATCGGAGTAGCGAAATTGCCGGTCGCGGTGACGGGTGGCGAAAGAGCCTGTGTGGCTATCGCAACTACAGGAATCGACAACGAAAATAGCAGGCCCATCAAGAGTAGGGGCGATGCGCGGCGCAGCGTTTCGATCATCAGAAACCTCCGTTGGGCGACTGGGCGAACGACTGAAGAAAAGCAAACTGGCAACGCCACATATGGCGCGCCCGTGGTCGCAAACTTAACAGATAGGAATTTGAGCGCTAATCCGAAGGCCCCTGCCACGGGGATCTGCGGGCACCAGCATTTTGAACGACCTTAAAACCACGCGGGCGGTATGAATTTATCTTCTAATAATGAATGAAAATGAACAGGTAACGCCCCGATGCGCGGCAACGCGCGTTCGCCATGCAATCGGAAAAGGTTCGCCCAGATGAGCACGCCGAGTTGAGCGAGGTAATCTTTGAGCGCGGTGCAATCCGCGGGCGAATTACCGTGCCTGGGGACAAATCAATATCGCACCGCGCCCTTTTGATTGCTGCAAAGAGTTCCGAGCGGACCACGATATTGAACTTGAACCCCGGCCTTGACGTCGCAGCAACGTCGATCGCTTTGCGCGCGATCGGAACTCAGATAACCGGCGATACTCAACGCACTGACCTTCGTGGGGGCGATTTACATAGTCCCGGCATGACTGTCGACTGTATGAACTCTGGATCGACGGCGCGCATGTTTATGGGGGTTTGCGCGGGAGCCGCTTTAAAGGCGCAGCTTAACGGCGACGTGTCGTTGCGGCGCCGTCCAATTGAACCGGTGGCAGCGCAATTGCGCGCCTTTGGCGCACGTATCGAGACGTCGCAGGGAAAATTGCCCGCGACTATACGCGGTTGCGCTCGGGTACAAAGCCGGCGTTTTATCCTTATTGAGCCTTCTGCTCAAGTGAAGTCGGCTTTATTGCTCGCGGGACTGTTCGCTGAAAAGTCGATCACCGTTACTGCCGACCAGGGCTCACGCGATCATACCGAACGCATGCTGCAGTTCTTAGGAGCAGACATACGATTCGACAGACAAGCCGTCCATTACGAACCGGGCCCGATTTTTTCGAGGACCCTTCACATACCTGGGGATTTTTCGGCCGCAGCCTTCTTCATCGTTGCAGCCGCAATCGCGCCGCACAGCGAACTGCTAATTGAAGACGTTGGTCTGAATCCGACCCGCACCGGACTGTTAGACGCGCTAAGGCAAATGGGTGCCGACATCGTAATCGGGCAGGAGAGTAACCGATGCGGCGAACCAATCGGAAATGTTACGGTCCGTTCATCCCCGCTGCGCGCGATAAGTATCGGTCCGGAATTAGCGCTTCGTGCTATCGACGAGATTCTCGCACTAGCGGTCGCTTGCGCGTGCGCGCAAGGCACTAGTACGATAAGTGGCATTCGCGTTTTGCGCAGCAAGGAATCCGACCGCATTGATGCCATCGGCCGCATTCTGCAGGCGGTCGGCGTGGAAGTGCAGACCGCGCGTAATGGAATCACCATTCACGGCGGAAAACCGAGCGCCACAGACAGGATCGTAAAAAGCCATGAGGACCATCGCACGGTCATGGCCGTTGCAACGCTGGCTTGCGCCGCGGGACCGCTGCGAATCGACGATGCGAGCCCGGTCGCTACCAGCTTCCCAGACTTTATCGCTACGTTAGGGCGAGCGCAGTCTGTCCGTTAACGCAGTTCTCCAATAAGCCGGCGCAAATCGGTGATCGCGTCGCTAACGGACCGCCATGCATAGTGCGGCGCATGCCACGGCCGTGGAGGCGCATGCAAACCTGAGCCGAAACGCGTGGAGAACGAACCTCTAACGGGGGACTCATGGATACCCGAACTGATGAGATCGCGCCGAAAATCTACCGTTTTTCGACGTACGTGCCGGACGCCGACTTAGTGTTCAATCAATATTTGATTGACGCGGCAGAGCCGCTTCTCTTTCACACCGGCATGCGGCAGCTATTCCCCGTCATCCGCGAGGCGATGTCAAGAGTGATCAGTGTGGAGCGGCTGCGCTGGATCACTTTCGGACATTACGAAGCAGATGAATGCGGATCGATGAACGAGTGGCTTATGGCAGCGCCGCAGTCGAGCGTCGCGCACGGCGCAATGGGCTCACGGGTCTCTATAATGGATCAGGCGATTCGAGCACCACGGTTGCTGTCAAACAACGAGGTCTTGGACATTGGCGGTTACCGTGTGCGACGCATCGAGACCCCGCACGTGCCGCACGGATGGGACGCAGGACTGATGTACGAAGAGACTACGCAGACGCTTTTCGCGGGAGACTTATTTACACAGTTCGGTCACGGAGCATCTTCGACAGAGGGTGACATCGTGGGGCCGGCCCTAATGCTCGAAGAAGCGCTGCATCCGACCGCGTTAACCCCCGGGACGGCCCCCACGATTCGCAGTCTCGCGCAATTGCCGTCGGAAAGAATGGCGCTGATGCATGGGCCGGTTTTCGACGCTAGTCCTCGCGAGGCGCTGGAATCACTTGCAGACTACTATGGAAGACAGCTCTCTAAGCTACTGTGACGAGAGCGCTCACCGCTGGTCGCTACGATGCTGCTAGTTCGCACCGCGCAGCCGAAAAGTATGGCTTTGACTGACGTTGAAGATTTTGTCATGAGCCGCATCAACGACGTCGGGGGCATGTCAGGTTTTGGACCCATTCAGCGCGTGGCGGACGAACCGCCGTTCCACTCAGAATGGGAAGCACGCGTCCTAGCGCTCAATCGGGTGTTGATGGGCCAAGGTATCTACAACCTCGACGAGTTTCGTGACGCCGTCGAATGCATCGACCCCAAACGCTACTTCGCTCTGTCGTATTATGAGAAATGGTTGACGGCGATCGAAACACTGTTGCGCAAGAAAGGCCTTGTCGCCTGAGTTTCGCCGTCGGCGATAGAGTTTGGACCAGCGGCGCGGATCCGGACGGACATCACCGCTTGCCCCGGTATCTGCGCGCCAAGCGCGGCACGATTGAGGCCGCTCATGGTCCTTACCCCCTCGCCGACGCGCGTGCAGCGGGACGAGCCGATGCGCCGTTCGAGATGCTCTACACGGTTGCATTCGATGTTCGCGAAGTTTGGGGTCGTTTTGCCGAAGGCGACGATGTCGTCCACGCTGAGCTATGGGAGTCGTATCTTGAACGAGCATGACCACGAATCAACCTCAGCCCTCGCAACAAAACGTATCAACGGCCTCGTTGCCACCCTCGAAGAGCGCGGCATCACCAGCGAGGAAGAGATTACTACCGTTATCGAACGGCTGCTTGCCGGCGCGAGTCCCGCGAACGGCGCGCGCATCACGGCCCGAGCCTGGACCGACCGGAATTTTCGAATACGGTTACTTGCGGATGCGAATGCCGCCATTGGCGAACTAGGTATGGATCTCTCGCACTGGGCACCGGTGCGGCTGCGCGTTGTCGAAAATACGCCAATCGTGCATAACATTATCGTCTGCACGCTCTGTTCTTGCTATCCGCTGGCGCTGCTCGGCCCCTCGCCGTCGTGGTACAAGAGCGAGGCCTTCCGTTCTCGTGTCGTTCGCGAGCCGCGAGCGGTGCTGCGGGAATTCGGGGTCGTCCTCAGCGACGAAGTGAAGATTGCGGTTTGGGACAGTACCGCTGAACTGCGCTATATGGTGCTGCCGCGGCGTCCGGCTGGGACGGAACATTTTGATGAAGCGCGATTAGCGACGCTCGTTTCACGCGACGCTCTGATCGGCACTGCACTTACTTGAACCGAACACCTGCCCGCTGCGTCCCTTCGGCGCGGAAAGGGCACTCCCCATCTGCGCCTTCGTGTGGCTGCGCTGCAAAAAGAAACCCAAACTGGATCAACACACGACCGTTTCGAGACTACTCGCCGCCAGTCAGTTGCGTTAGGAAAAATACGCGGGCCAGCGCAGTTTGTCCGTTAACGCAATTCTCCAATAAGCCGGCGCAAATCGGTGATGGCGTCGCTGACGGAGCGCCATGCTTCACGCAGGGTAATTGCGGCAAGCGCATTACGAACGCCGGCTAACGCTACCTGGACGCGTGCCTTGTAAGCAGGGAGCGACGCCACAGAAAGTTGTAACCGGCGTGCGTCCCTTTGGGCGCCGGGAAGCCGCAAGAACACGGGCGCCTCTCCAAGACGGCTAACATGTTCGTTGATCTTTCGCAGATTGGCAATCACCGGAAGAATCGATACAATCGTGCCGATGAAAACAACGATGCAAAAGTAGAACGTTATCAAACCTGGAGAGAACCAGTTCATGGGCGTTAGGCGGCCGAGGGTTTGCCGGTGGCTTTTTCAGGCTGACTGCTTACGGGCGGCGAAGGTGCGCCGGCATCAGTCTTAGCACCCGTGGAGGTGTCGGATTTATCCGAGGGCTTCGACTCCGGTTTCTCGGTTGTTTTGGCTTCCGCTTTGCGTGAATCCGTAATATAGAAGCCGGAACCCTTAAAAACTATGCCCGTTGGGTTGAAAAGCCGGTTAAGTTTTCCGCCACAAGAAGCGCACTCTTGCGCGAGCCTTTCATCGAAGCCATGTCGAATTTCACTGACCTTTTTACAGGCCGCACATTGATAATCGTAGAGAGGCATTGCTATCGAGTATACTTCATCGCGCGCCCGGGGTCAAAAATCCGCCAGCATTGCATTGGGCCGGTGGTCGTATTCGACCAGCCCCTTGAAGTGCAACAGGGAATCCTCTAGAGCACTCGCCAGCCTCCTTCGCGCCGTTAAGCGATCGATCAGGACTCCGAG
>JALYZK010000145.1 GCA_030945705.1 Vulcanimicrobiota bacterium
AGTTGCGCCAGGCCGCCAACGCATGCGGATCACCATTTTGCGCAGCCTTACGGATCGCTTTAGACCCCAACTTCTGGGGATCTTTGCTGAGCAGGAGGCTCCGTGGAAATGAGGCTGCGAGGGCGCAGGCGTGCCGAATAAGTCCCGTGCCCGATGCCTGCGCTTCAAAGCATCCAATCTTCCCGCAGCTACAAACAAATCCGCTCTTGGGGCGAATCTGATGGTGACCGAACTCACCCGCGCCGGCAGAGTTCCCGAGCAGCAAATTTCCGCCGGAAATGATTCCGCCCCCGATGCCGGTTCCCAGCGTTAGCAGCACGAAGTGTAGCGTCCCGCGCCCCACGCCATAGGTGAATTCGCCCAAAGTTGCGCAGCGAGCATCGTTTCCAACGAACACCGGAATATCAAAACGTTTGCGTAAGCGCTCCCCCAGCGGTACGTTCTTCCATTGGAAATTGGGCGAATACAAAATAGTTCCGGAGTCCGGATCGATGTTTCCCGGCGAACCAAGACCTATGCCCGCGATTGACTTTGCTTTGGTCTGTGAAAGCGCTTGAGCGATCGTTTCTTCAATTGCCTTGAAAACAGCCTCGACGGAGAGGTCGTCCAGCTCGCGCTGGTGACGGCTGCTAATGTCGCCATTATCTCCCACTACGGCTGCCATGACGTGTGAGCCGCCCAAATCAACACCGACTGCTTGCTGCATGCATGGCCGTTTCACGCGCTTCGCGCGGCGTACCTGTACTGCCCCGGCATCCACTGGCAAATACTGCCGTCCCGCATTACAAAAGACTCGCAGCCATCCACATCGGGGTTGAAATCTGTGTTTTTCAATTTCGTAGCTTGCCAATCTACGCGTTCGTCCTTACGAGCCGTGGCCCGGGCTTTGGTAAATGAAAAGGCGCCGGTTTTTGCCGCCCCATTCAGATTATTCGCCAGTTTCTGTGCGTCGTTCATCCCTTGATTATACAGGCCGTTAGGGCCAAAATTCGAATCTAGCAACATGGAGACCATCGACCTCATCAACCTTAAGGCTTTTACGCGGGATACCGGCCAGCCGACGACTCCGGAACTGCTGGACACAGCTCCGCTTTCACAGGTTCAAGAGATAGAGATTACGGAAGAACACATCACCCTGACGTACAATCAGAAGATTACGCGAAACTACAATACCAATGAAATAACACACAAGGAATGGTCGTACAAGTATAACGACGATCCCGAGTTCGTCAAGGCGATTGGAAAAGTCATCGAGCTGGCGCGTAAACACTTGCACGATCTCCCGGAAAACATTGCGTGTCCACCCGGCTGCGCCGAATGCTGCAGCGGCTACGAGCCTTTTGTGAACCACGCGGACGTGCAACGCATCGCAGATCATTTGGGCTTGTCGTTCAAAGACGTTCTGGATCAATACGTCGTTCAGCGGACCTCTGCGGACGGTTACGTTTTGGGCTACCTGCGTAAGGTAACCGACGACGTTGCCGACCAATGCGTTTTCTTAAAAGGCTCAGGATCCGGCCGTTATTACTGCGGAATCTATTCAGCGCGGCCTCACGACTGCCGGGACTTCACGCCTATCGGCTGCGAAGATGTAGATGACTCACTCCCACGGAAAGGAGAATATCCGGTGGGACCCCCTTTCCGGCCGAAACGGCGAAACGGCCCCAACGGCTCGGTCTTACATCGCTTGACACATTGATCTTCACTACTTTCGGAGGAGAGAACATGCATTTATCACGCTATATATGTACAGGAGCCGCGTTTATCGGGCTCGCCGGCGTCGCAGCCTTTGCGACCCCGAACACAATGCATCACATGGGTAACGCGATACACCCTTCGATCATCAATATCAATATGGCACCGCTGGGCGGTTCCAAGCAAAACGGAACTGCTCGACTCAGCCAGTCCGGCAATAACGTTATGGTGAAAATCGCGATATTCAATGAACCACGAGGCGCCTCCCAAGCCGCTCATATTCACCGCGGAAAGTGCCCTAATATCAACCCGGTACCTTACAAGGGTCTGAGGAACGTCGTCAGGGGCACGTCGGTGACCACCCTGCCGATGAACCTTCGCGATCTCAAACGGGGACAATATGCGATCAACGTTCATGATGCGAAGAATCCCAAGCGCTACGTCTCGTGCGGTGATATTTAAAGTTCGATTTGAACGATTACGAAACGCGAGGCGCCCCACCCGGCGCCTCTTTTTTGAGCGAGCACCCTTCAATTTTCCCTCGCAAGTGCAGCTAGTATCGCAAATTATAAAAAAGGAACACGATATAGAACACAACCGTCGCAAAGTTTGCTAGGGCGGCTGTTTTTTGTGCGATCTCCGCCTTCGAAACAATTGGAAAGATGGAAAAACTCAACAGTAGCACTTTCAGGCCGGCATCGGTGTCCACGGTAATATGGCCGTCTAGCAAATAGGTCTGCACAAAGCTTAGCGCTATAGCTGTGGAAATTAATGACAGGAACCAGACACGATTCTCGAAATACGCGGCCCGCATGTCGTCATCGTTGCGGACCTCGGAAGCCGGCAACACTAGACCGCACGCCACATAGAGAATTGCGGGAAGAGTCAGTGTAGCTAAAAAAATAGCGAAAGTCCAATACTCGTGACGGTTCAGATTGAAATCAGCCCACCAGATGAGCGTCAACAGCAAAAAAAGATTAATCGCCCACAATTGACTGGGCCAATAGAACTTCGTACGCGATCGATTATGTATCAGTCGCACCATCGCTCCGAGCAAATGTGACATGCCCAAACCGATTAATATCGAAATTAAGACCGAGAGATAAGAGAAGACAGCCATCTACGCCCCTCCGATAGATAAGAGGATTACATGAAAACGAATGCATCGCGCTTCGGCGAGACACCCCATAGTGATCTTCCGGCGGACATTCGCGAAGTCTACGAAACGAACCAAACCAAGCTTGGCTTTGTGCCAAACGTCTTTCGAGCTTATGCCAAGCGGCCGGAACATTTTCGGGCATTCATGGCGTACCACGATATCCTCATGAAGGGGCCAAGCGAACTCTCGCGAGCCGAACGCGAATCAATCGTCGTGGCGGTTTCGGCAGAAAACCGCTGTCAGTATTGCGTAACCGCCCACTCGGCCGCCTTGCGGATTTTGGGAAAAGATCCCATACTCGCAGAACAGATCGCGATCAATTGGCGCACCGCCGACTTGACCCCACGGATGCGCGCCATGCTGTCTTTTGCATCTCGGGTAAACGAGCCGGGTTTTGCCGCCACTAATGAAGAGATTGCTGAATTACGCAGGGAAGGCCTTGATGAGCGCGCCGTGTGGGATGTGGCGGCAATCGCTGCGTTCTTTGGATTTTCCAATCGCATGGCCGGTTTGATGGACATGCAACCCAATGCCGAGTTTTATGCGATGGGTCGCAAAACCTAAACCCCTCGATGTCTTAGGATCGCAGCATCGAAGCAAACTGCCCAGGGTCGACATTTCCGCCGCTCAGGATGACGCCAACGCGTTTTCCATCGTGTTCCACTTTGTGATGCAGTAAGGCGGCGAGCGCGGACGCACCGCTTGGTTCGATGACAATTTTCAAGCGTTCGAATACAAAGCGCATTGCTTTGCGAATCTCGTCGTCGCTGACGGTTACGATGTTTCTCACGTAATCTTGCACGATCGGAAAGGTCAATTCGCCTGGCATTTGGGTTTGCATTCCATCCGCAATTGTGTCCGGCAAGGGGATCTTTAGCCTGTGCCCCGCCTGTAGCGATTGTTGAAAATCGTTTCCGTTAGCCGGCTCTACGCCATAAACGGCCATCTGCGGAAGGAGAGCGTGCGCGACGATTGCGCAGCCGCCCAGGAGCCCGCCGCCACCGGTAGGCACGAGCAAGACGTCCAGTTGGGCAACTGTTTCCAGCAACTCGAGCGCCGTCGTGCCTTGTCCCGCAATGATTGCGGGATCGTCGTATGGCGGCACAAGGATTGCTCCCCGTTCATTTGCCAGCCGCTGCGCAATGGCATCGCGATCTTCCTCGGCGCGATTGTAAAAAACGGTCTGAGCGCCATATTCCTGAGTCGCAGCCACCTTTGCGGCTGGCGCACCGTTCGGGATAACGATTGTTGCCGCGATGTCGAGCAACTTCGCCGCAAGCGCGACCCCTTGAGCATGATTCCCACTAGAAAAGGTTACAACGCCGGAGTGACGCTCTTGGGCGGACAACTGCGCCAAGCGATTGTACGCACCGCGGAATTTAAAAGCGCCGCCGCGTTGAAAGTTCTCGCACTTCAGGAATACCCGAGCGCCGGTTCGAGCGTCAAGGGTGCGGGAAGTCATCACCGGCGTGCGATGCGAAATGCGATGCAAGCGTGCCGCCGCCGCCCGGACTTCGTCGAAACTGACGGTCCGTTGCGCGATTTGGGTCACTGAGCGGTAGCGGTGCCCGGGCCGATTTTCCAGGCCGAGATCTTACCGCCGGAGTCCACTACCATGCTTTCGTGCCAGGTTTCTTTTGCGAACGTGACGGTAAAGGTGTGCGAACCGGCGACGGAACCCTGGGGAGTGTCTTCCTTAATTCCCTTGTACTTGCCTAAATTGTTGAGCTGGTCCGAGAGGCGTGCAACCGCTAGGCGCGTCATTTTCTGGCGCGGCGCGTCGGCAAAATCGTTTTCCACCGGTCGCATATCGTTCGCGATAACCGAGCGGGTGATCTTATCTGCTTCTCTTTCGTCTTTATTCTGTGTTGAGCACGCGGCCAGCATCACACTAAGTATCAGTGCCCCCAGTAGGTAAGGCTTCATTTAGACACCTCCAATGCGTTTTGCGATGCGTTAAAATCTAAAAAATCGATCTTCGGATTCCAATCCGCAGCTAATCGTAGACTCCATTCGCTTTCGAACAGCGCCAACGGCGCGCCGTACCAATCCTCAACTAATCGGGCGTTGGACGGCAAGCTTGCACTTTTGATCAAAACCGCATCGCCGGAAAGTCCACGCGCCATGGTATATACCAGGGTAGTAAAGTGCGTTTTTACGCCATACTCGGACTCAAGGCGATATTTCGCTACCTCGAATTGAAGTTGCCCGACTGCGGCCAAGATCGGCTCGGTTCGCATCGAGCCCAAGGGATACATCACTTGAACGGCGCCCTCTTCCCGCAGTTGCGCGATTCCTTTCTGAAACGACTTGTAGCTCGAGGTGTCCATACTGCGGACCGCCGCGAAATGTTCCGGCTCGAAGGCGGGAATGCGGTCAAAACGCAACCGAGTTCCCTCGCAGAGGGTATCGCCAATGGCGAACACCCCCGGATTTGCCAGACCGACAACGTCACCGGCAAAAGCGGAATCTATCGATTCACGCTCACTCGCAAAAAGCTTCATCGCGCGCGTCAGACGTACATCTTTGCCCGAGCGCATATTGCGGACCGTCATATCGCGTGCGAAAGTTCCTGAACACACGCGCAGAAAAGCGACCCTATCGCGGTGGCGAGGGTCCATGTTCGCCTGAATCTTGAATACGAAACCGGAAAAATCTTCGTTGGTTGGAGCCACAAGCCCGATGTCTGCGAGGCGCGGCACTGGAGGCGGACTCATCTCCACAAAGCCGTCAAGGAATAGTCCGACGCCGAAGTTCGTGACAGCGCTTCCAAAAAACACGGGCGTAGCTTGTCCGCGCAACATCGCGCTTGAATCAAAGGCGTGACCGGCTCCATCGAGCAACTCAACGGCATCGATAAATTCTACAAACGTTTGTTCGTCGGTAAGTTCGCGTATATGCGGATCGTGTATGTCGGTTACGCGCACGGCGGCTCGCTTGGCACCATGTATGGTGCGTTCGAACAAATGCACGTCTTTGCTCATCCGGTCGTAGACTCCGCGGAACGACGGTCCGTTGCCGATTGGCCAGTTTACGGGGAACGCACCGATTCCCAGTACATTTTCCAATTCGTCCAATAGTTCGAGCGGATCGCGGGCTGGACGATCCATTTTATTGATGAACGTGAATAGCGGAATACCGCGGGCCCTGCAGATTGCGAAGAGCTTTTTGGTTTGCGGTTCCACGCCTTTAGCCGCATCAAGCAACATCACCGCACTATCGGCGGCCAAGAGCGTTCGGTACGTATCTTCGCCAAAATCTTGGTGGCCGGGCGTATCAAGAAGATTGAGCGTAAGCCCTTTGTAGGGAAATTGCAGGACCGTTGAAGTGATCGAGATGCCGCGTTCGCGTTCCAATTCCATCCAATCGGAAGTGGCCGCCCGTTGACGCCTGCGGGCAGAGACTTGACCTGCGGTACTAATTGCCCCACCGTAGAGCAGAAGCTTCTCCGTTAAAGTGGTCTTGCCGGCGTCGGGGTGCGAGATGATTGCGAACGTCCGCCGGCGAGCTACTTCTTGATCAAGATCCATGGGAACTCAAGTATTCGCCAAGTTGTATGCGCGCAACTCCGCATGTTTTCCAGAACGCAGAATGAAGAGCTGGCCTCTTCGCGCGAAAAACTCGCTTGCAGGTGGGATGTGAAACCGGTCTTCCCCGCGGACCACGAGCGCATCGCGCCTGCGCACCGTGATTGTGCAATCGTTGTAGTGCAGGACCGCGCCAGGCTCGACGGCTTGGGCACCCGGCGGAACACGAGCGCGCAATGCACCACGGCTCATTCCGCGCCACACTGTTTGCTGGGAAAGACACTCCGGGAGGGCGGACAGTGCCCACGGTGCTTCGCCGACGAATGGAACAGCACGAGAATCGGAAGGCAACTCCCGGCGCGATGCGCTGGGCGAGCCACTCGCCCGGACACCGCGAATTTGTAGAGGCAGTGAGGGGTGATGGCCGAGCGCCGTGAGACCACCAGCCGCGCATACGAGCACCGCTGCGATCACGTAATAGCGAAGCAGTGCTTTAAGCGCTAACGCCGGCGCATTACGCCCGCATCAAGCAGCAGCGTCGCTACGCTTTTGGCTGTCGCTGCTGTTCAGATGCAGCCGGGCCAAACCGACTTTGGAATCTGCCATGCCGTAATACACGTCGAAAGTGCGCTCTCCTAAGTCCGGCCGCGGATCAATGCCGGTCGGGAAGACAACGTTATCCACTGTGCCCTTGCGCTCGCTCTCCGTCTCCGGTGCAAGAACCGGCTGCGGCGAACGATAGATAATAACGTCCGGTCGCTTGTAGTCGTGAATTATAATTCCCGCACTGTACCGAAACTTTGGCTTGACTCCCGAATCGTCGAGGACATCAACGGCATGGTAGAGTGACATCCAACCTTCAGCGATACGCACAGGGGGTGTTCCGCAACCCAATTTGAGCCAACCCCAATCCAAATTGGGAGACATAACGAGTTCGCTCTCGGCCACGTCCAATAGTTTTTTTTCATCTTTGGCTATCGGATCGAAGGGGATGTAACCAATGCGGATGCTTTCCCGATCGGCAAACGGCATCTCTTGGATCAATGGGATTGCAGCGCGTCCATCGACGGCTGATAAGTGCAACATGGGACGGTGATAAAAAGCCAATGACAGAACGCCGCCCGGAGACAATACGGGCTCGGGAAAGAATGCGGCGTCTTTATCATCGCCGACATGCATACCGGGACGCGAAAATTGGAGCAGACCTAAGCGCTGCCACACAAACCCATCTACCGAACAAGCCACGGCAATTCGAGGCCCTGCCGGGCCCAATGCCGTGTACGCCATGACGTATTTGTCGAGCGCCGCAATAAAGGTGACCCGTGGATCTTCGCAGCCATATCCGGGCGTCGCCCGAATTTCATACGAAACCGCCGGTTCCAATGCGAAACCTAAGCGTTCGAATGCGAAGCTATCCCGCGTTTGCGCGCCTCGAACTAATCCGATTCGCGAAATGTTACCCTGTGCTACGTCTCGCGGATACAGCAACAAAGTATCGTCGCGCGTTCGCGCACACGCTGGGTTCAGTACGCCTTCAACTTCTGAAGAAGCACCGCTAGGTTGCAAGACAACGCCAAGGCGTTGCACCTCGACCTTGAAATCCGCAACTGCGCTCGCCAGCATTTATTCGTTTACCGTTTCTGGGAAAGTTCTAGCATTGCCAAAGGCGGTGACGATCTCGTGAGCACTTTGGTTTGCTTGCGCTGAAAACATGTCCAGATTTGCCGTGTGGTCCAGTAGCACCATGTCGCCTTCCTTTTTAAATTCCTCGCTGTGAAGAGTGACATACTGCATTCCAACTGACAAGATGTCCGAGGTGCCGGCCAGCGTCTTAGGGAGGCCATCGCTGTATCCACAACGCGCTACAACGAGGTATCCCGAATTGGGGCCGAGCACTCCCCCATACCCAACCCGCATTTTACTTTGAGAAGGCGTACAATACACTATCGGTGCTTTAACGTAAATAGCGCAGCGAATCCCTGGTACGTGTTGCCCAAATGTAGCGCCAAACAGACCAATACCAACCCGCACGCTGGTTCCCAGTCGGCTACCGAGAGCGGCCGGAAGTGTACTTGCCACGTCAGTGGCGACTATCGCCACCCCCGCTTCCTGCAAAATTTCTCGTGCTTGCGTAAACGCCCCGCTTTGCTCTTTGAAGGCGGTTTGATCCGTAAGGTGACTCCATAACTCAACCTCCACGGCGCTCCCCGCCAGCTCGCAAGCAAAAGCTCGCAGCTGGGAAATACTAGATCCATTCCAACCCACCGCCTGTCTGACGCCGAGCCGTATTCGCAGCGGTTTCGGGTTACGGCGAGACATCTGTATACAACGGGCGAGCGAGCTTGGGTCCTCGACAGTTGGCACGCCATCTGCTGCGAGCACCTGCTCTAATTGTTCTATAGGCACGCTGCTGAAGATGACGATTCGCGCGCTTGTGCATTTGCGTAGCTCGAAAAATTCATCAGAATCCGAAACGCAAAAGGTGTCAACCACTCCGGTTAGCGCCCGCACCGCGGCTTTATAACTCCAATTATACGCGTTCGCTTTGATCACCGCTCGAATCGGCAGCCCCGTATGCTGCCGCCAAACTAGGGCATTGTCACGAAACACGGTTTCGTCTAGACCGATCGCCGGCCGCACTTACCTTAAGACCGTTGCAGCTATAGGGTTTCCGGATGGGGTAACCACATCGATGTGGGAGCCTCGACGGTACACCGAATTGGGAATAATCCATAGCGTGTACGTCCGGTATTCACGCGACGGCGCTCCGCCGTCAAGCGGTGCTTCTTCAAAAGCGACGACGCGCACGCGATCCTGATTTGCGCGGATCGATTCAATAACTTGATGCCAGCCGACCTCGCGATGCGGACCCATGAGTAGAAGAACGCCAAACTCGCGAGTGAAGCGAACGCTTCGTGCGCGTATTCCCAAAGACTCCAGGTTGCTGCGGCCACGAACGACGACAACGGCATTGGCGCCGGGTACAGTAGTGGTGCCTTGCGCATAGGTCCGTACGCGCACTTCCCGACACCCGATCAGCATGAGTAATAAACTAAGAGCCACGCAGCGCTTCATCAACGCAACGCCGTTCGCCCGAGCCGGGTGGCGCCCCCCGCCGGGACCGGTTTCGGAGCTAAATTCCTGGATGGGTGGTCACAGAGTAGCTTTCGAGGACGCTTTAGAAGTAAGACGACACCATCGGCGATAGGGAGAAAGCTAATGTTCGCTCCGTTTTTTGTCCTCTTGGCTCTGGGCTCGCCCGCGCCCCTTGCTGCTGCGACCAGTGCGCCAGCGCCCCTTCGTGAAATCGGACGTGTGCGCGCTAGCGCGTCATGCGCGAGTCTTGCCGTCCACGCCAATAGTGCCATCTCCTCCGTTCTGCATAACGACCTCCTGGTAGGTCAAACGACGAGCCGATTGCGCGAAGTCGACCTTGATGGAAGTCCCGTCGCGCGGCGTAATGGCTTGCAAGAACTTGGCAGGCTGGCCTTAGATCTCCGTGCGGAAGCAGTCGCAGGTGTAGGTGAAGTCAAACGGCTGCGTCAGCTTGCCGAAAAATCCCGTGATTCGACGCAGAAGAAAGAACTGAAGGCCTTCGCCGACTCATTGGGAGGCGCGCTTTACCGCCAAAAGAAAATCGCTAACGATCTTAATGGCTTTCTAGCAGCTATGGATTATCACGACATGGCGAACTTTACTGAATCTCAGCAAGACATGAACCGCAGCACCCTTGGCCAGGGCGACGCGCGCCTGATCGATCCCGTCGAAAGGGCAAAATCGATTGGACGAAACCCCCGCGCTCAATCATCTTCAAACGAGCAGGCAAAAGAAGCGGCCGACGACTTTGCGCGGCGCGTTTCGGATATTACCAACGACGAGGGGTTGGCAGCGCAGCACACGGAGGGGGCAATCAGCGGCTGCTAGTTTGCAGCATTCCACGAATGTCGTTGTCGCACGCTTACGGCGGCGCTAGACTAGTTTCTGGTGAAAAACTTGTGGCGCCTGGCACTTACCGCTGCGTTGGTCGCCTACGTCGTCGCGGTGCTCGGCAGTTGGGTGAGGATCAATGGCGCGGGTATGTCATGCCCTAGCTGGGGATTGTGCAACGGGGCGCTCTTCCCATCGCTTGCGCACGGCGTACTTTGGGAATGGTCTCATCGACTGCTGGTCGTCTTTGAAGCGCTACTCGTGGCTACTCTCATGGTCACGGCGTGGAAGGAGCGGCGGGTGGCGTTAATTGGCCCCGCAGCAGCCTGTGTGGGCACGCTGTTTCTGTTTCAAGTGGGTTTGGGTGCGGCCACCGTTCGGCTTTCCAATAGTCCTATCTCGGTGGTCATGCACTGGGGTACCGCAATGGCGTTTATTGCTTCCCTCGTCTCGCTGGCTATCTTCGCCAGGGGAGCCGGGCGACAGCCGGCGCAGCAAGTAGCGGGCCGTCGGATAAGCCTCACGCTGAGCATGCTTGCCTGCACTTCCGCGGTTGCGTTCCTCACCATGTGCATCGGCGCATACGTGAGTTCTAGCGGCGCAGGCTTAGCTTGCCAAACGATTCCCGGCTGTGCCGGAAATGTGGTCGTTTACGGGAGCGGGCAATACGTGCAAATGCTCCATCGCTTTGTGGCGGCGGGCACTCTCCTGCTGGCCTCGGCAACTTTCGCGCTGTCGTGGAATGCATCCGAGCGAGTTCGCTGGCTGGCGGGCTTAGGACTGGGGCTTTTATTCGCCCAAGTTTTGCTCGGTCTGGCCAATGTGGTTTTTTCGCTGCCCGTCGCGTTGCGTGAAGCGCATGCTGCGAATGCAGCAGCGGCGTTCATTGTTTTCATAGTCGCAACGACCGTTGCAGCTATCGAGAACGGGAGCGAATCGGTTTTAGAGGTTCGGGCAGGGTGATCAACACACTCTTACGCGCGCGTGGCGGGTTATCGCAGCATTCAACCGGAGTGCTCGGTACGATCGTGGACTTCTACGAGCTAAGCAAACCGCGCATCATTTTTCTGCTGTTAATAACGACCGCCGCGGCCATGCTCATGGCTGCGCGCGGCGTACCGCCCTTGCACCTCATGTTTTACACTCTTTTCGGCGGCGCGCTTGCGGCGGCTTCCGCTGGTGCATTCAATTGCGTGTATGATAGGGACATTGACGCGTTGATGAAGCGCACGAAGGATCGGCCGATTCCCGCGGGCAGAATGACCGCGCAGGATGCGACGGTATTTGCGACCGTCCTTGGTATCGTGTCATTTACCATGCTGTGGCTGCAGGTCAATCCGCTCGCAGCTTGGTTGTCACTGGCCGGGAATGCCTATTACGTCGTGGTTTATACCATGTTGCTCAAGCGAGCGACTCCACTAAACATTGTGATCGGCGGTGCCGCCGGAGCAATACCACCACTGGTTGGATGGGCTGCCGTAGCCGGAAACGTGGGCGGCCCCGCCTTCGGTTTATTTGCGCTGATCTTCTTGTGGACGCCCCCCCACTTTTGGGCGTTGGCGCTGACAACCACCACGGATTATCACAAAGCCAATGTCCCCATGTTACCGAACGTGCGCGGAGTACAGCGCACGAAGAGTGAAATCGTAACGTATAGCATCGTCCTCGTCGCCGTATCGCTCGTCTTATATCCAATGCACGTTATGGGAACGCTCTATTTCTTCGCGGCCGCAATTCTAGGCGCAGTCTTTATTTTCGATGCGGTACGCACGCTGCACGACAAAGGAAGCTTTTGGGCTCGCACATTATTTAGCTACTCACTCGTTTATTTGGCGCTCATGTGCGTAGTAATGGTTATTGACCGAATCATTGCTTAAACGCCGCCCATGACCGCGCCATCTGCAAGCATCGCAGGCCACCAGGTCGACCGCTCGAACCTGCCACTCCTTTTCACGCTGGGCCTGGGCGTATTTGCCGGCGCCCTCGACCTTGGCGTCTTGGCCCCGGCGATCCCCGCTCTAAGTGCGGCGTTTCATATTCCCACCGGCGACTTGGCATGGGTCTATACGCTGTATCTACTGGTCACCATCGTGAGCATCACAATCACCACAAAACTGGCAGACCAATACGGCCGGCGGCCGGTGTATATTGCTTGCGTTACAACGTTCGCACTCGGAAGCTTGCTGGCCATAGTGTCGCCGAGTTATGGGATCTTTTTGCTGGCTCGCGCTCTTCAAGCTTTTGGCGCCGGCGGGATTTTTCCGGTCGCAACTGCCGCAATTGGCGATGTTGTTCCCCTCGAGCGGCGCGGGTCTGCACTCGGCTTGATCGGTGCTACCTGGGGACTTGCGGCTGTCATCGGACCTAACGTCGGAGGCATCGTCACGCACGCGTTGTCTTGGCACTGGATCTTTGCCGCTATCATCCCGCTTGCGTTGGTGGTTATTGCCCTAGCGCGACGTTACGTCCCGGTAAACGCCATGCGCGCACGTGGACCGCTTGATGTGCAAGGATTGAGCGCTCTCTCTGTCGGCCTTGCTGCGCTTATGCTCGGGCTTGCGACGAGCCGATACTACCTCTTACTAATCACCGCAGCAACGAGCATAGCATTTTATGCGGCCGAAAGGGGCGCCAAGGCTCCGATCTTTTCTCCGCTACTCTTTGCGAACGCTCAGCTAATGAAGGCCTATGGCTTGGAAGTCATCATTGGACTTCTGGAAGGCGCGTTGTTTTTTATTCCGGCGAGTCTAATTGCAGCGCAGCATCTCTCAGCGGTGGCCGCGGGCGCAATTGCCGGAATGGGCGCCATTATTTTTGTTGCAGTGATTCCGCTCAGCGGGCGCGCCTTGGACACCTTCGGAAGCCGTCCCGTCCTAACTGCCGGCGCTTCGCTGACGACCATTGGGCTTATTTTTTATGCGCTGTACTTCGATGCTTTATGGCCGGCCATGATTGGAATCGGTCTTGCGGGTGTTGGATTCGGCTCGTTGCTTGGAGCTCCGACCCGCTACATAGTAACCAACGAAGCACCAAACCATTTACGCGCGACGGCAATCGGCCTGCTAAGTCAGTGTTTGATTATCGGGCAAATTGTGGGTGGCTCGCTAGCCGGAGCGATCGTGCGCCACCAATCAAATCTGGTTTCCGGTTTCCGCGATTCATACGAAATCTTTGCCCTCTTTGGGGTGGTGGGAATCGCCGTCACGTTTACCCTGAAAGCCGCTCCGGCTGAGCGCTCATCTAAAGCTTCAGGCTTTGCTGGTTAGAATCGCCCTTCCAAGGCGAAAAAACAACCATCCAAAAGCGGCAAAAATGATCGTTGCGATGCCCAGATCCAATAGCCCCGAGAACCCGGCAACGCGGTTGCCGCATAGCGAAACTGCTGCTTTTGAGAGTGCTAAATCGATCCGTGCCAGAGGACTCGCGGCCCTGTGATCTAGCGCGTCTATCTCGGCAAGGACTTCCGCAGGCGACCATCCGGCTTCATCGATTAAATCCTCGATCTTTCCATGGCTGTCGATGATGGCAGTACGCTCCGCATGAATCAAACCAACCCTTTCGTCGGGAAATACACTGAGCCCAAAGGACGCCGCAAAATTTAAAACGCTCTCCGGATCGCCCGTCCCTATAGTCCAGCGACCCGTTCTTGCTCCAAAAGTGCGGGCATACTTAGCCAGCACCGGCCCTCGGTCATACTGCGGGTCCAAGGTAATTTCGACAAGGTGGGCGGGGGGATTTTTGAACTGCTCTTGCAGTTGATTGAACTTTGCCGAAATGAGCGGGCACATGCGCGGGTCTCTGCAGCGCGTATAAATAAAGGCGAGTACTAACGGACGTCCACGGAAATCGGCAAAGGTAAACGAGCGGCCGTATTGATCAACAAACCGGGTTTGCGGAACGTCGTCTCCTGTGTGCAAGAGTTTGACGCTCCGGATCGGACTAAGTGCCGCTGCCCCACGACGAGCAGAATGAATCGAAATCTGCGAAAGCGTCCATGGCTGGGTATCGCGTTTTACCACTGCGTCGATGCTATCGCCGCCATGCATGCGGGCAACATCGCCGCTAGGCACGATTTTAAAAGCCATCGCCATTGACGGCATACCATCAAAAGCGTCGTGCCGGATCACCGCTCGGGCGTTTCTGCTATCGACCGCCAGTACGACGCCTTGAATCTTTTCCGCAGCTAGGGCGCAATTGTGCAAACCCGCGAGGAGGGCCGCTGCTGCGAGCGAAACGGATGCTATGAAGTTTGCAAGCTTCCAACCGGTCGCACTTCTCGCACGTCGCAAGTGGACGAAAGAAGAGCGGCAAGTTGTTTTACAAGGGCTGCTTGGCCGCCTATCCATCGCTATCGAGCCCCTGTTGGGCTGTGTGGTCTTCATTGGATTGACCTTCGGTATGATCTGGCGGGCCCGGCACGTTCAAGACGGCGGCTCCCTCATTTGGGTATCGCCCATTTTTGCACTCGGTATCATCGGCTTTCTTGTCTATGCTATCGCACTGATACTGCCGCCGCTACGAGCTTTCATACAGACGTTCAAACCGATCTTCATTGTGGACGGGTACGTGCGTTACCGGGGGCCTGAAAAGAGTGCCCCGGCCGACTGCAGCGGCTACGTGGCGGTGCTTTTCGAAGACCACAGCGTTGCCCATGAATGGGAAGCTTTTGGCGAGAAGACCTTGCCGGAGCTAACGCTGCCGGCGATGACTGAATTTTCGATTTACGGTGGAATACATAAAATCGATGGACGCTCTACTGGGATTCTTCCCGAGCGGATCGCGCCGCTCGGCGTCGGTCTAACCAGCCGCCACTAACAAGAATCAAGTCCTACAATTTTACGCGTTCGGAATTGACCGACGGCCAAACGTGACCGTAACCGGAATCGAGTATCGTCCATCCGCCGATGGCAAAGATCATAAGAACACCGATTGCCGTAAGCCAAATCACAATCTTTGGAATGCCGCTGCTAACGGGGACGCCTCGTTTGTCTTGGGGATCGTGCACCTGGTTATGCCCTTCCAAGAATACCGACCGCCGCTAGCAAAGCCAGCACGCAGCCAAGCGCAAGCAAACCCAACATCAACTTAAAGACCTGATTCTCGATGCCGGGAGTCCTCCAATCGTTCTTCAACGCAACGGTTGCGCTTCCGCCCACAACCAAAGCTCCCAGGATGGCGATGATGCGTTCGATGCTTGCTCCGTCCATTACGATGTCCTCACTTGTGGGGCTACTTCAAAATAGATAGAAGATCGAGAACAACACGACCCAAATCACATCGACGAAATGCCAGTATAACGTTCCCGCAGTAAGTCCGAAAAATTTGGACTGCGTGTACTTACCCTGCACCGATTGCAACAGCAGTATGATCAAGTAACAGACGCCCATGAAGACGTGAAAACCGTGCATACCGGTCAAGGTGAAGAACGAAGCGCCAAAAATGCCGCTTCCGGCCCAGGTGGCCTTAATGTGCGCGTATTCGTAGGCTTGGCCCGCCAGGAACATCGACCCCAAAACAATCGTCATAATAAGCCAGTTGGCATATTTAAAAAAGTTGCCGTGCTTCCAATTTTCAAGGGCAAAATGCATCGTCGCACCGGACCCAAAAAGCACCACCGAGTTTACCGCCGCGAAACCAACGTCGAGTCGCGGGATTCCGGGAGGAGGCCAGCCTTGTCCGGAATTGCGCAAATACAGATACGCGAAAATGAACGCAGAAAAAAGGACGACGTCGCTTACCAAAAATAACAAAAATCCGGTCAAGCGAAGATCGCGCGTTTCGCTATAGAGTTGATCCACCTCTTGGTGGTGATCGAGCGCTGCGCTCTGGGAAAAAACTTGAACCGCCATGAACTCGCTAGTGAGCGCCGGCCGGAACAGGCGCGGGCACAGCGGGATCGAGTTCTGACTGCAGGCCGCGATAGGGCAAAGGCTCCCCGAAGTCGTAGGGCGCTGCGAGGACTGCGGGAATGTGTTTGAAGTTGTAGTACGGTGGCGGCGATGGGATCTGCCATTCCAGCGTCCGTGCGCCCCATGGATTAGCGCCCGCCTTTGGATTCTTGCGGCTGGCATACATGTTGTAGAAGAAGATAACAAATGATGCGGCCATGAAGAATGAGGCAATCGATGCAACGACGTTCCAGAAGGTGAACTGCGGATCGTAGACCGCTACCCGGCGCGGCATGCCCAGGAGTCCCAACCAGTGCATCGGCAAAAACGTGCAATTAAATGAAACGAAGAACAGCCAGAATTGCAGACGGCCGAGTTTTTCACTCATCATGCGCCCGGTCATCTTGGGCCACCAGTAGTACATGCCGCCGAAGAGGGCCATCACGCTGCCGCCGACCAGCACGTAATGTAAGTGAGCAACGATAAAATACGTACCGTGCGCATGCAAATCGAAGGGAACGGCGGATAAAAAGACCCCGGTTATACCACCAAAGGTGAACGTCGCTATGAAGCCCATAGCGAAGAGCATCGGGGTTGTGAACTGAATTTTTCCGCCCCATAGCGTCGCGAGCCAGGAAAATATCTTAATGCCCGTCGGAATGGCAATAATCATCGTAAGAATCATGAACGGTAATTGGAGGTACGGCGAAATACCGCTCGTGAACATGTGATGAGCCCAAACCATGAAACTCAGTACGGCAATCGCGGCGGAAGAGAAGGCGATCATCTTATATCCAAAAATTGGTTTGCGCGCGAAGGTTGGAAAGATTTCAGAAATCATTCCAAAGGCCGGGAGAATCATAATATAGACCGCGGGGTGGGAGTAGAACCAGAACATGTGCTGCCACATGATCGGGCTGCCGCCTTTCGCCGGATCGAAGAACGGAACGCCGAACTGCCGCTCAATAAAGAGCGCTGCCAATGCACCGGCGAGATTGGTCGTCGCGATCATCGATAACGGTGCTGTTGCAAGCTGTGCCCATACGAAAAGCGGCATGCGCGTGAAGGTCATGCCGGGAGCACGCATTTTGAGCATCGTTACGAGGAAGTTTATTCCGGTCAGCGTCGACGATACACCGATCAAAAAAATTGCGGCGCACCACATAGATGTGCCGGCGTACCCCTGCAAGGACATGGGTGGATACTCAGTCCAACCCGCAGTGGGGGCGCCCATTAAAAACGATGCAAACAGCATGAGGCCCGCTGGCGGAAACAACCAAAAACTCAGCATATTGAGCCATGGGAATGCGACGTCACGGGCGCCGATCTGCAGGGGCATAACAAAATTACCAAAGCCGCCCGTAAGGATCGGAATAATCACGAGCCAGACCATCGCGCTTCCATGAATGCTATAGATTTGATTGTAGGTGTCCGGCGACACAAAACGTCCGTCGCCGTGCAATAACTGGATGCGGATAACTTCGGCAAGTAGCCCGGAGAGCGCCATAAAAATGAAGCTCGTGATAATGTACTGGATCCCAATGATTTTGTGATCGATCGAGAAAATGTACTTGCGGATAAAGGTTTGCGGCTCGGGATGAATGTTGTCGGCGACGCCGCCTTGATGGACCGCTGCTACTACTGCCATGGTCGCTCCAGTTACTTTAAGGTCGCCAGGTAGGCGACGAGATTCGAAATGTCTTTATCGGTTAGGCCGTTAACCTGCGCACTGGGCATGTTGCCCAATTCGCCGGCATATCCATTGTGCAGGATTTTCGCCACGTTTTCAGGCGTTGAGGGATCGCCATCGACGAGCTTGGGATGCCCCGGATCGTGCATCACGCCCTTCAGCCCCGGCCCTACAATGCGCTGGCTAAAGCCGCCGCTGGCTGAATGACAGGCCGCACACTTCTGGGTGAAAACTTGCTGCCCGGCACTCGGTATGCCCCCCGATAAATTCACCGTGGATGCTGCAGCGGCGTTGGGGTTATCGCTAACATTCTTATTTTTCGCTTGACTGGACGCTAGCCACGAATTGAACGCACTGCGGTCTTCTATGACAACCACTTGCTTATTCATAACTCCGTGCTGCACGCCACAGAATTCCGTGCAGATGATTGGGTAGCGCCCAGCATGGGTAGGCGTGAACCGCAAACTGTTAATCAAGCCGGGAACCATGTCAGCTTTGAGCCGCATGGCCGGCACCCAAAAAGAGTGAATAACATCGGCCGAAGTCACGTGCAAGGTAACGGGCACATTTACGGGTAGGTGCATCTCGTTGGGTATGGTACCTTTGACATTCGGGTAACGAAAATCGTAGTACCATTGGTGACCGATCGACTCCATAACCAAGCCGTTATTTGGTTGGATCTGAATTTGGTACCAAATGCGCACGCTGAAAATTGCCAACGCCACGATAAAGATGGCCGGTACGGCCGTCCACCAGAATTCCAACCGATTGTTGTCATGCACCGCCGCGCCTACAGCGTTCGGGGAATCCCCGGCGCGGCCACGAAAGGCGACGGCGAAATACCCCAAGTAGCCTATGACGATGATAAAGACAACCGAACTGGAAGCGCTTAGAAACCGGAACAACGAATCGATCTCATTCGCTGGAATGACCGCTTCTGGCAAATAGTCGGTCACCGGAAATTTATACCAACCGATCACCGCAAGCACTCCGAGCACTGCGATGACGGCCGTAACTATCCAGAATCCCCGCTCAACGCGAACCGCGGGATCCTTATTTTCTACCAATGGGATCTCCTAACCCCGGCGATAATTAGACTGTAGCTGAATCCGTCCTCGTCACGCGATGACTATTCTTGCACGCCGGCGGCGAACTGGCTTACCAGCCAATCGATGTCGGTGATCGCCGTCCCAACCACAACGGCGTCGGCACCGGCGCAGCGCGCCTCGCGGACGTGCCGCGGAGCCTTTACTCCGCCCTCACAGATCACAAGCGGCTCCAGCTGTTTCATCCGCCGGACAAGATCCAGTGCCGGCAGGGCGCAGCCTTCGGTCTCCTTCGTATAAGACGCTAAGGTCGTGGCAACGAAATGTACTCCGAGAGCAGCGGCGCCCGCCGCATCAAAAAGCTGCGCGCAATCGGCCATCGTTAATCGGCCCGCCTCGTGTATGCTGTCCACAATCTCACGTAAGGTTTGGCCTTCGGGACGCGCGCGTCCAGTAGCATCGAAAGCAACGATGCCGGCTCCCGCAGCGATGCTCTCACGTACTTCCCGCGTGGTCGCCGTTATGTACGGTTCGAAGCCCTGGTACCGGCGTTTGATCATGCCTATCACGGGGATATCCACCCGGCGGACGACGCTCTCAATGTTCGCGCTGCCCTGGATCCGGACCGCGCGGGCGCCGTTGTCTTGCGCGCAGCGCGCCATTGCTGCAATGGTCCTGGGATCATCCATTGCTGATCCGGCTCGCGGCTGGATGGAAACGATGAGACCGCCGCGTAACTTTTCCGGCTGGATCAAGAGACGGCAGTCTGCAAGAATGGTACTTGTTGCCCGTCTTCCTGATAAGCGAGCATCAAAGCGCCAACCGCAGGTTCAAAACGGGGACGCTGGATATCCGCGCGGGGCAGCATGCGGCGCAATTTTTCTTGCGCTCCGTGACGAACTTCATCGCGCTGCATTAATCCCCCGAGAAAAGCGACCCTCGGCGCCGCTGCGGATTCCAACGCCGCAGCCACACGTTGCGCAAGCATAGCCAATGCCGTCACTGCCTCATCCAAGATTCCCGCGGCCGCCGGATCGCCGCCCTGCGCGGTGTCGATGACGGCTCCGGCGAAGCGCGCCAGTTGCGGGCGGCTTATTTCCCGTGCATAAAAGGCGTGTGCGATCTCACGCAGCGACGGCTCTTTGAAAAAACAGAGGGCCGAAACTCCGAGCGCGCTGGAACGACCCGCATCGGATTGCGCCATTGCGTGCGCCAGCGCCTGACGCGCCATCCAAAACGCACTTCCTTCATCGCCGAAAAGGTAGCCCCAGCCTCCGATGGTCGCGACGCGCTGGGCCGCAT
>JALYZK010000157.1 GCA_030945705.1 Vulcanimicrobiota bacterium
GAAAAGAACCCCAATGGCGCGCCGCCGGAAGCGCTTTCCGATCATCCCCGCGACGACCATCGCATCTCGGATTTGGAAAGTCTCTTCGCATCAGAATCGCAAACGTTCGGACGATTCAACTCCGACATTTCGTCGGCAACGCCCCTGAACGCGGCGGACAACCGAACGTCGCTGCGACGCCCAAGAGGAGCGCATCGCGCGCGCAGATCCTCCGCGTACTGCTGCGGGACCCGGCACTAATAGCTCGCTTGCATCCATAGGATTACGTCAAGCAGGGCGGTAGTAACCACTACCGCCCTTGCCTTCTGAGGACTCATGCGACCGAACCTTTACCGCGGCTTGCCCGCAGGCGCTCTTTTTGCAATCATGTGCCTTTTCTTCATTCCGCGGCTCGCGAATGCCGCGCCCGCCGGCAGCATTGACTTAACGAACTTAGATCGTACTTGTAAGCCGTGCGCCGACTTTTTTCAATTTGCGGTGGGTAGCTGGATCAAGAAAAACTCCATCCCCGCTTCATATCCGGCCTACAGCAACTTTCAAAAACTGGCCGACACCAATCGCGACGTGCTGCACACGATTCTTGAAAAGGCTTCCAAGGCTTCCAATCCGCTCGGAAGCAACGTGCAGAAAATCGGCGACTATTACGGCAGCTGCATGGACGCAGCAGGCATTCAGGCTGCAGGATTGACTCCGCTGCAACCGGAGTTTTCCGAGACCCGAACCATCGCCAATGCCGCTTCGCTGGCCACACAAGTGGCCCGCTTGCAGCGCAGCGGCGTCGATGCTCTCTTCGGTTTCGGATCCGATCCGGATGCCAAAAACAGCGCGATGAATATCGGGGTCTTAACGCAAGGCGGGCTTGGCCTTCCAGACCGCGATTACTACCTAAATGATGACCAGCGCTCCAAATCCATCCGCGCGAGCTACGTGGCGCACGTCCAAGCGATGTTTACGCTTGCGGGCGACAGCGCCGCAAAAAGTGCAGCCGAAGCAAACAGCGTCATGTCCATCGAAACGAATCTTGCGAAAAATTCTCTAACGCGTGTGGCCCGCCGTGATCCGGTGGCCACTTATCACAAGATGACTTTCGCGCAGCTTCAAGCGCTCGCGCCAAATTTTTCCTGGAGCGACTACATGCGCGCATCAGGGCTAACCATGCTTGCAGATATCAACGTCTCCGAACCTGCCTTTTTTAAGGCGCTCAGCGAGCAGTTGAGCAACCTGCCGACAGCCGACCTTCAAACCTACCTGCGCTGGCACGTGTTGGACGCCTATGCCCCCACTTTGCCCAGCGCGTTTGTCGACGAAAACTTCAATTTTCACGGGCGAGTGCTGCAAGGCACCAAAGAACTGCAACCGCGCTGGCGACGTTGCGTGCGCGCGACCGATATCGCACTTGGCGAAGCTCTGGGTCAGGTCTATGTGGCGCAGACTTTCTCGCCGGCTGCTAAAGCCCGCGCTCTGCGCATGGTCAAGAACATCAAGGAAGCTCTGCGCGAAGATTTCTCAACGCTAAGCTGGATGACTCCCCAAACACGCAACCGCGCCGTGGCAAAGCTTGACGCCTTTATCCTCAAGATTGGGTATCCGGATAAGTGGCGCGACTATTCGGCACTGACAATCAGTCGGGATTCCTATGCCGCCAACGTTCGGCGCGCTTCGGAGTTCGAAAGCGCGCGGGATATTGGTAAGATTGGCCATGCCGTCGACCGTACCGAATGGGGCATGAGCACTCCGACGGTCAACGCTTACTATAATCCCAGCATCAATGAGATTGTTTTTCCGGCCGGCATACTCCGGCCGCCGTTCTTTGATCCTAAAGCGGACGACGCGGTTAATTACGGCGGTATCGGTGCAGTCGTCGGCCACGAATCAACCCATGGTTTTGACGACGAAGGGCGTCAGTACGACCTCAAGGGCAACCTCATCGACTGGTGGACACTGCAAGATTCTGCGGCGTTCAATGCGCGGGCAAGTTGCATCGTCAAACAGTACGACGCGCTAACGCCACTTGAGGGCGTGCATGAAAACGGAAAGTTGGTACAGGGCGAGGCCATCGCGGATTTGGGCGGCCTCACAATTGCCTACAAGGCGTTTCAAAAGTCTATGCGTGGTAAACCGCGCCGCCTGATCGACGGTTTTACCCCAGAACAGCGATTTTTCTTGAGTTGGGCGCAAGTCTGGGCAAGCAACGAACGGCCGGAATACGTTCGTTTACTTGCCCAAACCGATGTCCATGCTTACGATAAGTTCCGCGTGAACGCTACCGTGGCAAACATGCCCGGCTTCGCTAAAGCATGGTTCTGTCCGCTTAACGCCGCCATGGTTCGCCCGCCGCAGCAGCGGTGCCAAATCTGGTAACTCTACTTAACTTCGACTTTCGCGCCCACTTCCGCCAGCTTGGCTTTGATCTGCTCCGCTTCTTCTTTGGGAATCCCCGTCTTGATGGCTTTGGGCGCGCTTTCCACGAACGTTTTCGCCTCGGTCAGACCCAAGCTCGTCAATTCGCGCACGGCTTTAATAACCTTGATCTTTTCCGAGCCTATTTCTGTAAGCACAGCGTCGAACTCCGTTTGCTCCACGACAGGGGCGGCTGCTGCGGGCGACCCTGCACCGGCGCCCATCATCGCAACGGGCGCAGCGGCTGACACGCCATATTTTTCCTCCAGCTGTTTGACAAGATCTGAGAGTTCTAGAACGGTAAGTTTATCGATTTGCTCGATGAGTTCGGCCAAAGCCATGATGCGTGAACCTTTCGTTAGTTATGAACCCGACTCGGCGAGTTTTTTCTCGCGAACCGCATTGAGTACGCGGACGAGTCCGCTTTGATTGCCTGAGAGAACATTTAGGAGACCGCGAAGCGGGCTTGCGAAGGAGCCGATCATCCGTGCGATCAGCTCGATTTTGGGAGGCAAGGCGGCCAGTACTTGCACTTGCAACGGTCCGACGAGTTGACCGTCAATGTACGCCGCCTTTATTTCAATTTTCTTGGTATCATCCGAAAACGTTTTGAGCGCCTTGGCCGGTGCAACGGGGTCGTCGCCTGCGAAAACAATCCCGGTGGGACCCGACAAATGCTCTTGCGCCAGTTTGGCGAGCCGGTCCCCCGCCGCAATGGAAAATAGTGTGTTTTTAACGACAGAATATGAACTGCCGTCTTTTCGCAATTCACCGCGCAGTTTGGTGATTTGGGCAACCGTCAAGCCGGCGTAGTTCGTAAAGAATAGATTCTTCGAGTTAGCAAGTCGCGCTTGCAAGGACTGGACTGAGGATTGTTTCTTGGCGGTTGGCATACTTGTGAACCTTTACAACAAAAAGCGCCCCAAGGTCCATCAGAGCGCCCATACAATGCCAACGCCTCGCAGCGTAACGTACCATATCTCGCTTCCTCGGCAGGCGCTTGGCATTACCCTTCGCTCGCGCTCTATCATCCTGAGCTTGCAACTCTGTCATCCTGAGCATGTCGAAGGACCTACGGTCTTTGGAGCCGTCGCCTATGTTACCAAACTACCGCCTGTGATGCAAGCCAAATCTAGGATCGCCGTCCGGTTGCTTGAGAGTTCCTCTGTTGAATCGGAAGAGCGTCGTATCTCTCCTTCAGCGGTCGGCGGCATTTCTTAGCCAGCGGTCTCGTCGCTACGCCTCCGGCAAGACGATCCACTTACGGACATACGGCGCGGAGCTACCTCTAAACGTGCGTTTTCACTCTGTTGGGATCCACTTTTACTCCGGGCCCCATGGTGCTGGTGAGCGTGATACTGCGTAAATACGTCCCCTTAGCCGCGGAAGGCTTGGCGCGGATAACTGCATCTAGAAGCGTCTGCACGTTCTCAGCGAGTTGAGTCTCTTCAAAGCTGGCTTTTCCGACGATGGTATGCACGATTCCGGTCTTATCCAGACGATACTCGACCTTGCCGGCCTTAATATCCTTAACCGCTGCACCGATGTTCGCCGAAACGGTTCCTGATTTAGGGTTGGGCATTTTCTGCGCCAGGATACGCCCGAGTTGAGAACCAACGGCGCCCATCATATCCGGAGTAGCCACCGCAACTTCAAAATCGGCAAAACCGCCTTTTACTCGATCGATAAGATCTTGCTCGCCGACGATGTCCGCACCAGCGGCCTCTGCATCTTTAGCCTTGTCGCCTTTCGCAAACGCTATCACACGCACCGTGCGCCCCGTTCCATGCGGCAAATTCACGGTTCCGCGCACGTTCTGATCGCTCTTTTTCGGATCGACGCCCAGTCGGATGTGCACTTCAATTGTTTCATTGAACTTCGCGTTTGCGTTTTTCTTCACTAACGCAACCGCTTCATCTGCCGCGAATGATTGCTTACGATCGTAGGTTTGCGAACTGTTACTATGCCGTTTTCCGTGAACCTTCATCACGCCACCTCAACGCCCATCGAACGCGCCGTACCCGCAATAATTCGCTTTGCATGCTCCACATCATTTGCATTGAGGTCCGCCATCTTTGCATTGGCGATCTCTTCGAGTTGCGCCTGACTCAGCTTACCGACCTTATTGCGGTTTGGCTCTTTCGATCCGGATTCAATGCTCAGCGCCTTCTTGATTAGAAAGGATGCTGGCGGCGTCTTCGTTATGAATGTAAACGTACGGTCTTCGTACACTGTAATTTCCACCGGAATAATTTGCCCCGATTGACTCTGCGTGCGCTCATTGTATTGCTTGCAGAAGTCCATGATATTCAAACTATAGGGACCTAATGCCGGGCCAATCGGCGGTGCAGGCGTTGCTTTCCCAGCCTGAATTTGCAGTCCGATTTTACCTACGACTCGTTTTGCCACTGCTGTCTCCTTGCGACCGGTCTGGTCTCCCCCTTAACTCATCGAGAAAAATGTCGGGGTGGCAACATTTTTTCACCTACACCTTTTCAATTTGGTAGAACTCAAGCTCCACCGGCGTCTCTCTGCCAAAAATCGAGATAAGAGCTCGCACTTTTTCTTTTTCCGGCGCAATCTCGTCGATAATTCCGGTGAAGTCGAAGAAAGGTCCCGATGTGACCTTGACTCGATCGCCTTTGGAAAAGTCGATCTTGAGCTTGGGCGTTTCAATACCCATCTGTTTGAGGATCGTCTTCACTTCTTTGTCCTGCAATGGAACCGGTTTTTCACCACTTCCAGGACTGCCGACAAAACCTGTTACGCCAGACGTATTGCGCACCACGTACCAGGATGAATCATCCATATCCATCTCGACGAGCACGTAGCCTGGAAATACCTTCTTGGGTGTAATCTTTCGCTTGCCGTCTTTAAACTCGACTTCGTCTTCCATCGGAACGAGAACCCGAAAAATCTTCTCCGTCATGTTCATCGAGTGAATGCGGCGCTCGAGGTTCGCTTTAACTTTGTTTTCGTAACCCGAATAGGTGTGGATGACGAACCACTTCTTGCGCTCGGATTTTCCTCCGGCTGGTGCAACTCGGGACGGACTAGCGACCTGCGCGGACACAGGGGCGTCGGTCGGTTCCTCGGCGATGTCTGGTGGGGTGACTGCTGGATCGATCATGCTCTCGCCTTATGCGTTGATGAGGCCGAAGATGAATCCGAAGAGTTCATCCACGAGGTAAGTAAAAAGACCAATGCCCACAACCAGCGCGATCGTCAGAATGGTAGCTGCGACCCATTCTTCGCGCGAGGGCCAGGTGACGCGTCGTAACTCGAGGACTACTCCGCGAGCGAACTCCTGTACTTGCGCCAGACTGAGGGGACGACGGCCGGTCGCGATGCCCCGGTTGGCTGGCGCTTTGATTCCGCCACGAGTCGGCGTGCCGCCGGTTGTCCTATTCATCCGTGTTCTCCTAAAGGCTTGGCAGGGCAGACAGGACTCGAACCTGCAACCGACGGTTTTGGAGACCGCAACTCTACCAATTGAGCTACTGCCCTATGTGCTACTTTGTCTCGCGGTGCGACTTGTGAACACGGCAAAACCGGCAATATTTGCTTAATTCTAAACGATCGGTCGTTTTTTGCTTGTTTTTCTGCGTGTTGTAGTTTCGACGCTTGCACTGCGTACAAGCCATTACGACCATGACCCGGGTCTCTTTCTTTGCCACTTCCTCGTCCTACATGTCACGCGCTGCACACTAAATAAACGGACCAGCGGTCCGTTCGCGATTCAGTATACCAGGAATTGTAACGGTGGGCAATTACCATAAGCAAGCAAGCGCCTTAATGTTATTGCGCCCGAGACGATTTGAACGTCCAACCTGAGGCTTAGGAGTCCCCCGCTCTATCCAATTTGAGCTACGGGCGCGCATGTGATCCCGTTACTTACGACACTGGCACGCCTTCCCTGTTGCGGTTTCGACCAACTTATGGCCCCTGGCTCGGACCCGCAGCCGTAAAGCCAACAACGGCCGCTCGACCAGGTACGTCATCGCTGTCGCAACGGCAAGAGAGATGATAACGTACATTGCGAAATACTGCTCGCTCCAATGGCGCAACGTTAGCCACGGAGTCGGCGCGAGCGAACAAGGAAAGCCCCATTTCCAACATTGCACAACGATTGCCTCATGCCAAAGGTAAAGATTGTAGGAAATGGTCGCCAGAAAAAGGAGTGCGGGATTTGCTAGCAATCGTTGCCACCACTTTTGGGCGAACAGCGAGCCAAGCGTCAGCACAGCTATCGTCCACGAGACGATAAGGCGATGATCTGACTGCCACGACTGATGATCCTCCACGCCCATCGTTTTTGTTACATGCGAAAAATCCGTTAGGAGCCATAT
>JALYZK010000206.1 GCA_030945705.1 Vulcanimicrobiota bacterium
CTCCTCCGCGGGCGGCACGCGCAGCGGAATGCCTGCCGCGGCGATTTTGCGCTTCGCGCGCACGAGACGCTGACTCATGGTCGCCGGCGCAACGAGGAATGCCGATGCGATGCGCGCGCCATCGAGCCCGAGGACAGCCTGCAACATCAGTGGCCCGCGGATTTCTGGAGCGATTGCTGGATGCGCACAGGCGAACATCAACCCAAGGCGCTCATCGGCAAGTTCGTCAGCGCGATCGAACGCGCTCTGCGCCTCCTGAGTTGCCAGCACAAGTCGGTCATGCAAACGCTGGGCCCGCTGCTCGCGACGTGCGCGGTCAAGAAACCGATTCCGCGCGGTCACCAACAACCACGCCTCCGGGGCGCGAGGAACGCCGTCGATCGGCCAACGCTCGAGCGCGGTCGCGAATGCGTCCGACAGCGCGTCCTGCGCCGCATCAAAGTCGCCACACCGAGCCGCCAGGAATGCGAGCAACTTACCGTAACTCTCGCGCGCTGCGCGCTCCGCGACTCGGTGGGCGGCGACTTCGTCATGGTTCACGCCGGTGCTGGCACTGCCGCCACTGGACGCACCTCGACGGTACCGTGACTTGCGCAGGGACACCGCGCAGCCCAAGAAAGCGCTGCGTCCAAATCGGGGACGTCGATAATAAAATAGCCCCCAAGCTGCTCCTTGGTTTCGGCGTACGGGCCATCGAGCACCGAAGTTTTTCCCTCACTGGTAACACGAACTTGGGTGGCTGTCGTCGTGGGTTCCAGCCGATTGCCGCCGGCGTACACACCGGCTTGTTCTAAGGCGTTTCGGTACGCCATATAAGCACCGATCTCGCGTCGGAATTCATCCTCGCGCATCTTCGACCAGCGCTTCTCCTCGTTATACAGGTGCAAAATATACTCCATCACGATCTCTCCTATGATTTAAGCTGGGGCTTTCAAGCGCCGCTAACGGAATGACGCGCGAGCCCTCGAGGATTTCGACACATAGGTCTCGGCTATGCTAGCTCGCAGTGCATCTGCATGAAAAACCCTCCGTTGCCGAGGCGCCTGCAGGTGATCGTTGCCCTGTTTGTGGTTCTCGGTGCGTTAGCAATATTGCACCTGATAGAGGCGCTGTTTATGCGCCGAATTGAGATCAATTTCGGGGCACTTCTCTTACCGATCGGCATCGGTCTTGCTCGTCGGAAAGCGTTCGCTTATCGCTGCGCGGTAGCGGCTTTAGGACTCCTTATCGCGCTCTCCGCGCTAGTTTTGGTAGCCGTTCCCTGGTTGAATGCTGATGCGTGGTTTAACGGATAGCATATCACATCAGAAAACGCAAAGTGGATTGGCGCACTTGGTGCAGTCCTCATGGTCGCTTTTGCACTGACGGTATACCGGGCGCTACGTTGCGACGAAGTCAAGCAAATTACGGCGACTTGGTGATTTGAGCGAGGCACTCGGAAGCTGGCTAGGCTCAGGAACGACACAGTACAAGGCCGACGAGAATACAGATGTGAGGAGCGTCGCAAACGCGAACGTGCCCCAACCATGAATACGCTTCGTTGCACCGCGACCATTTCAACGCTGATGATCTTTGCGTGGATGGCGGTCCCCCCAGCCGCGCAAGCGATGGCGCCGGATGTCATTGCCCGCATTGATGCCGCCATGCAAAAGTCTCTAACCGAGTCGAAAACCACCGCCGTCGTCCTCGGAGTCGCGAAAAATGGCAAGCTCGTGTACGAGCGCGCATATGGAGCAGTGGACGGTCACCCTTACGTACTACTTCGGACTAACCAAAGACGGGAAGGTCAGCACGCTTCTGCTTAGACGCTAGCGTTTATTCTTATCTAAACGCATCCGCGCATTCACTCATGTAACGGGAACGAAAATCAACCACGTCAACTTAGCTGGAAAAGGGGTACTTGTGTCACGTTCGTTCCACCTATATACGCTGGGCGCCATGATTGTATCTTGCTTGATCCCGCGACCGGCAAGCGCCGACGTCTTACCGTTGCGTACGATCACGATCGGTGCATCAGCAAGTGTCGCGTATACCCCCGACGTCGCCCGCATGACCCTTGGGGTCGAAATCTACAGCGCGACGGCTAGTGAGGCGATCGCCCAACTCAATCGAAAAGCAAACGCCTTGATTGCGGCGTTGCGTGGGGCGGGAATCCGCGAAGACTCGATCAACACCCTAAACTACGATGTGGCCCTGATACCACCGGAACAAGCCAGCAAAAACCAGCCGCATGCCGTGTACCGGGCATCCGAAGATGTTGCGGTTGCTACGTCCGTTACCAACGCTGGTCGAACGCTAGATGCAGCACTGGCGGCCGGTGCTAATCGGTCTTATGGCCTGCAATTCGAAACATCGAAGATGGAACAACTGCACGACATAGCCCTAGCGCGGGCCGTTACTAATGCGCGAACTCAGGCCACAGCTATTGCAACGGCGGCCGGCGTTCAGCTCGATGCAATTCAAGCAATCACGAACTATCAAAACTTTGAATCCTCGGCGCAACCAAGGGCGATTGGCGCAATGGCGACTGCAGACCGTACCGGTGCCCAAATTGTCGCCGGGAAGCAAACGGTAGATGCCAACATCCAGGTAGTGTTCTTAATTAAATAATAACTTATCCGCTAAAACAACATCGCCAAGTTCTGCGCGAGGCGAGCGCGGCCGAACCGTCCGAAGATCAAGTCAGTCCGTAACCCTGCTTACTGTTTTCAGTTTACGGATATTTCCCACGATTGTCGGAGAGCGTTTAAGATAGTGTTTTTTTGAGAAGAATGTCAAAATATTGGAGGCTACAAATGGCGGCTAAACTGAAGAAAGATGATAAAGTCTCGTGGAAGTTCGGGCGCGGTGTAGCCCACGGCGTGATCACGGAGTTGGTCTCGCAGGACACGACGGTAGCCACTCGCAAAGTCAAAGCAACCAAAGATGATCCCAGCGCCGTTGTGAAGACTGACGGCGGAAAGATTGCCGTGCACAAGCTCCAGGCTTTGAAGAAAGAGCAGCGATAGTCCCAAAAAGCCTATGGCATGGAAGGCAACACCCGCTCCTCCTAGGCGAAATAAAAGAGCTGGCGCTTGCTTTCAAAAAAGCTAGCGGCGCCCGCACTCTGCAAGGTACTATGAAGCATCTTACCTCCCCGCGTGACACCCTTCGCCTGTCGAAGTGTGCAACAATTGTAACCATTTTCGCACGCTTTACGCCTCATGGCTAAGATTTGCGTTATCGGAACCGGTTACGTGGGGATGGCAACGATGATCGGTCTTGCGGAGCTGGGTCATACGGTCAACGGCCACGATATAGCAAGTGAACGGATCAATAAACTACGTCTTGGAATTCCGCCCTATCATGAGGATGGGATCGAGGCGTTCCTCAACACGCACATCGGCGCGGGAAACCTCAATTTCTACGAAGACCTGACGCGTGCACTTACCGGCGTCCAGTTCATCGTAATTACGGTTGGAACACCGGCGAACAGTGACGGTTCAGCGGATCTTTTGGCGCTGGAATGTGTGGTGCAAGCGTTAGCAGCAACGAATTTGGCGACGAAACCAATAGTCGTGTTGCGATGCACCGTCCCGCCGGGCACAAGCGATACGTTGGCTGGTCTGCTCGGTGGCAGAGCGGCACTCATATACGCACCCGAATTTCTGCGCGAAGGCTCGGCGGTGCACGACTATTTGAATCCCGATCGCATCATTATAGGAGCGGCATCCCCGAGTGACGCGTCCGAATACAGAAAACTGTTTGAATCGCTGCGAAAACCGGTTCTTGTGACAACCAGATGCAATGCTGAACTGATCAAAAGTTTTTCCAATGCATTCTTAGCGTTAAAGATAAGCTTTGCAAACGAAGTGGCAAACATCTGCGATGTTGTAGGGGGTACCGCTGATGACGTATTACTCGGTGTCGGTTACGATCATCGCATCGGACATCATTTTTTACATCCCGGTATTGGTTTCGGCGGCCCATGCTTAGAGAAGGATACCCGCAGCATCGAACACATGGCAGCGCAAAATGGGGCCACATCGGAGTTATTCACCGCTGCTCTACGCGTGAATACTGACCAGCCGCGCCACGTCGTCGATAATCTTGAAAAAGAACTCGGCGGCTTGGCGGGTATGACAATTGGAGTATGGGGATTGGCCTTTAAAGCCGGAACGGACGACGTGCGTGACTCGCTGGCACTGCGGGTACTCCATCAGCTTTCCCTACGGGGAGCCGCGGCTTTAGTTTATGATCCGGCAGTCCACGTTGCCGCATTACCCCAGCATTGCCATTTCGCTTCGGGCCCAGAAGAAGCTGCTCATGCCGACGCGCTCCTGGTACTCACCGACTGGCCACTCTTCGCGACCATTGATCCGAAAGAGGTCGCTCTTCGATTACGCAATCCGGTTGTGGTCGATGGCCGCAACGTCCTCGATGGCGAATCGTACGCAGCCGCCGGATTGAATTATCGTGGCGTGGGCCGTCGTTTTCCAGCGCAAAATGTGCGGTTAGAAGCAACCTACGTTCACATGGAGGTCGTAGAAGCATGAGCAAAGGCACCTTGGAGCTTTTCGCGGCCTTGCTGTTTCTCCCGGATGAACCGACTGCCTCGATATGACGAGCATTGTTACGGGCGGAGCCGGTTTCGTGGGAAGTCACCTTGTTGAAGCACTGGTCGCGCGGGGGAAGCACGTGCTTATCATCGACAATCTTAGCACGGGGCGAATTGCAAACATTCAACCAGCGGTTTCCTCTGGCAAAGCCACGTTTGTATATGCCGACGCCGGGGTGGAAACCGCTGCTTTGCGTCAACTTCTCCATGATGCCAAGGCTGAAGACATAGATGCAATATACCACTTTGCTTCCCCGGCAAGCCCCGAAGCTTATGCGGCGCATCCTTGGGAAACATTGCGAGTTAATTCACTAGGAACGATGTCGCTAATTGAAATTGCCCTGGAGCGTCAAGCGATGTTCTTCTTTGCATCAACCTCTGAGGTGTACGGAGATCCCCTCGTACATCCCCAAACTGAAGAGTATTTTGGGAATGTAAATTCCATCGGCCCGCGGGCATGCTATGACGAGGGGAAACGATTTGGCGAAGCGGCAGTAGCTACCGGCGTACTGCATAAAGCCCTGAACGCACGCATCATCCGAATTTTCAACTGTTACGGACCTCGCATGCAAGAGGGCGATGGCAGATTGATTCCTGAACTGATTTGCGCCAATTTGGAAGATCGGCCTATGCCGATACAAGGTACCGGTAAGCAAACGCGCTCGCTGACGTATATTAGCGACCTTATAAACTTCATCTTCGTGGTGGGCAAATCGCAGCCAAACGGTGTAGAGCCGCTCAACGCGGGAATCGATGAAGAACATACGGTTGAGGAAATCGCTCGCTGCGTTGCCCGGGTGATGGGCAAACCATTCAACGTAGTATACAAACCCGCACGCCCCGAGGATCCGCAACGCCGGCGTCCCGATTTGACCCGCGCTTTTGGGTTAGGTTGGCGGCCGGCAACGAATTTAGAGGCAGGCGTTCAAGCTACTTGCGCGTGGTTTACAACTCAGCGCTTCACACAGGTATGAGGCACCACCCTCAGTTAGGCGGCTGTGGTCGATGACGTGCCTTTGGAGCAAGCGGTAGCACATGAGAAGCTTAGGCGTCGAGGAAGAGTACGGCCTCGTCGACCCGCAGACGCGCGAACTGATGCCCGTTGCAGCGGACGTGCGCGCTAACGCTGAGCGTACGCTCGGCGACGACGTGCAGCCGGAGTTTAAAGCCTCCCAAATTGAAATGGCAACGCCGGTCTGCCGAACGCTAGATGATGTCGAACGCGAAGTTCGCAAAGCGCGGTTGCACCTCGCTCGAGCGGCTCGCGCTCACGGCGCGCGCCTTATGGCAGGCGGAGCCCATCCGTTTTCACGCCCGGATTTGCAACCCATTACGTCTAAACAACGATACCACGACATCGCGAGTACCTACCGCGAACTCACCAACGAATTCGAGATATTCGGGTGCCATGTCCACGTCGGCGTCGACGATCCGGAATTGGCAATTCAGATTCTAGATCGCTCGCGATCACAACTCGTTCCACTCCTCGCGTTAGCCGCGAACTCGCCATTCTGGGAAGGCCACGATACGGGCTATGCCAGTTATAGAACGGAAATCTGGAGCCGTTGGCCGCTTTCCGGCGTGCCCGGAACATTCGGGACCAGGCGCGCCTACGACCAACTTCTAAGCGATCTGTTCGCGAGCGGCAGCCTCGATGACGAAACAAAAATCTATTGGGACCTTCGTCCGTCGGCACGCTTCCCAACGCTCGAATTTCGCGTCATGGACGTTTGCGCCACCGTTGATGAAGTCGTCGCTATGGCCGGTTTGGTGCGCGCACTCGTGGACACATGCGCCACGGAGATTGAGGAAAAGCGCCAATTTCCGCCGGTTCGGAACGAGCGCATTCGTATCGCGCATTGGCTCGCGGCCCGCAACGGCGTCACGGGCGAGCTTGTCGATCTTCAGCAAAACCGTTTGCGGCCCGCTTACGAAGTCGTTAGAGCATTCGTGGATCGGCTGCGCCCAGCATTGGGCCAAAATGGCGACCTGGAGCGCGTGGAGTCGACGATCGAAACCATGCTGAAGGGCGGCAACGGAGCACAGCGACGGCGTCGTGCGTTTACACGCGGTGGCCTGCACGCCGTTGTCGACGAAATCCTTGAAGAAACCGAACGCTGAGATTTGCTTTACTGAGCAAGCGGGCAAGGCCGCATCAAGGTTGCAAGCTAATGGGTTCGAAGAAGCACAGCATTGTGCTCGCGAAAAAGCTTTCCTGGGTCGCAAGTTTCAGCGTTGTGATACTGCCTCTTTGGCTGTTTGGCTTGGCGCCCGGTAGCGCGCAATCAGGACCAGCAAACACCATTGCCGTCCCTCTCATAAAAACATCGCCGCCGATTGACGGTAACCTGAGCGATCCGGGGTGGGCTCCCGCCGCGAAAGTAACGCTGACGCGCAATCTTCGCGATCGCAGCGCACCCGCAGAACAGACGACGGTTTTTCTGGAAACCGATGGAAGTTTTTTGTACGTTGCATTCGACGCGCGACAGAACGCCCGAATTTCCGCGACGCAGCATACCAACGATGTGGGACAAGGCAGCGATGACCTTGTCAGCGTGTATTTGTGGCCTAGCGACGCGCAAGGTTTTTTCTATGGCTTTTCTGCCAATCCGATTGGGACGCATTATCAGTATTCGTCTGAGAATACCGCCTACGCCCCTTCGTGGCTTTCCGCAGGAAAGGTCAAGGGCGACGGGTACAGCGTGACCCTTCGTATTCCGCTACGCGCAATACGCGGCGCGAATAACAAGGCATTCCGTTTACAACTCGAGCGTTTCGTGCGTTTAACGGGCAACGATTACGTTTGGGCGTACGATCCGGGTATGACCGGCTCGGGTTCGGTCTTACATGCCGGGCATGTCACGGGATTGGTTGCAAAAGCGCCAACCCGCCCGCAACCACGCTTCGGACTCTATACCCTTGGGGAATACGCTGCGCCGAGCGCGGGCGTGCAGTCAACCTCTCGCATGGGGCTTGATGCCTCGATTCCCTTTACAGCTGGCTCGTCGTTCGTGGCGGCCGTTCATCCAGACTACTCGAACGTCGAACAGGATCAGCAGACAATCGCGCCCACGGCGTTTGCGCGCTATTACAATGAGGTGCGGCCGTTCTTTACGCAGTTGCAAAACTATTATGGCGGCTTGAGTTGTGGCGCGATTTGTCCCCAAGAGCTATACACCCCGATCATTCCGACGCCACGCGACGGATTTGCTCTTGAAGGTCATGAGGGAACCATTTCGTACGCGGCCTTCGACGCCATCGGCGTTCGTCGCAACGACCTAGCGAGCGTCGCGAACTACTCTTCGAAGGATCAACACTGGAATGCGAGTCTGCAAAACGTAGCGGCTCGCGGGCAAGACGCCGATCCATGTGGGGTTGCCGTATCAGCCCAAGACTGTTACGGCATGCCGGGTCTTAAGTACGTCCAGGACTCCACAACCGTCGCGAGCGTACAGCACGGTAGCACTAAAGGTCTGTTCGAATATGCAAACTATGGATTTGAAAATGGTACGTTTGCGCCCGATTCATCACAAGCGCGCCGCTTTAATTACGGCATCGGTGCCTATGATAAAGACTCGTCGGCTGGCATTGATTACACGCGCATCGGCAGTCAATATGCGCCGCTGGACGGGTATGTGACTGAGGTTGGCGTTCATGGTTATAATGCTTATGCCAGCCGCACGTGGCACCGCAGCAGCACCGCGTTCATTACCCGCTACATCGCCTACGTTGGACACGACAGATACTATGATAACTCGACCAACTTTTTCAACTTGGGCGACGATCAGGCTGCTGTCGGAATAACATTTAGAAACACCATACACGTTCGCGCGCAGACAGGGTCTTCGTACTTGCGACTCGGCAATGGAGTCGTGACGCCCTTGACCCAAAACGGCGTCGATCTTTCACTAAAATATAATACACCGACGCAGACCTATCTATCGTATTACACCGGCCGCTTCGGACCGGGCAAAGTTGACACGTTCTTCGGCAGCACGGGGATTCCACTGGGAGGTCGCGGTCTCATTAGCTTATCTGCATTTGAGACGTTCCAGGGATTCGATGCGCCGAACTCTTTACCGAACGACGACTGGCTCTTACGAGCCAGTTACACCTATCAGAAGCAGAAAGACTCGTCGTTAGCATTCGGCGTGCGCCGGATTATCGGGTTTCCGACTACGCTTGTCCCACTTGACCCCAAAAGCCGCGCACAATCGTTTCAGTCTGCCTGGAATCTTTCCGCCGCATATTACAAGCGCTTACCGCACGACGAGCTGTATTTGGTCTACGGCGATGCCAATGCGTTTTCCACCCGCCCCATCATCATCCTCAAATTGATTCATTATTTCGGCGCCGAGAAAGGCACGTAATATGAAGAGTGTACTCAACAGCCTTCGTACGGCATAAAAACCATAGCGTTGCTATGCGTCGTAACGGCCGCGTCACAAGCTTCAAGTTCTGTTGTCTACCCCCAAGTAACTCGTCTCGTTGAGCCGGACTTTCGATCGATCCGTAAACCACAGGGGACCGCCAGGATACTCGTAACCGTTGCACCGTCCGGCTTCGCCGATGCAGCGGCGGTGTTGGAATCGACGGGTAACGCAGAATGCAGAAGTGATTTACACGTATGGCGTGAGTGAAGTATTTGTTGGAGGTACCAAACCGGAGAATTCCAGCTCGTTCACCATGGGCGACACTTCGCTAGCCATACTGCCGGCGCAGTTTCGACAGACACGTGCGCCGGAATATCCTGAAGAAGCAAAACGCCAGAACGCCCGAGGCAGCGTCACCATTTTCGTTACCGCGATGCCTACGGGCGATATTCACGACGCGCACGTCGCTCTATCGTCAGGCAATCCATTGCTTGGTGTGTCGGGGCCTGAGAGCGGCTCTTTCAAGCCGATATGTTCCTCCGATTGTGAACGGTAAACCGTCCAGGCAGACATATAAAGTGGAGTACGATTTCGCTCCGCGCTAAGAAACACGTTGCTCATGTTATCGCTAGTATGACCTAGCGTTGCTAGCTAGCCCGCCGTGTTTTGTTACGAAACAGACCTCGAGGCGATTACCATCGGGATCTTCAAAAAAGGTTGCATAGTAGCCACAGTAATCCATTGGCCCATCCAACGCTTGTGCGTTGGCACTCCGCAGCACGACCGTCACTCGATCAACTTGGTCACGCGAGGACGCGTGAAAGGCAATGCGGTTTTGGTTTGCCGTGAACTCTGGATCGACGATGAAACCGAAGAATTCGTCGTTCGCTTCCCAATGCTCCCGACGCCAGGTGGGTTCTGCTTCCGTGAATGGCGCTTGGGTCACGCGTATGAAGCCGAACTCGGCGAGAAGCGCGTCATAAAACTTGAGCGCGCGTGGCCCGTCTCGAACCCTCAGGTCGACATGGCTGAAAAGGCGTTGAATATCATCGGCAACACTGGTTGCCGAAGCGGAGTTACATGCGCAGTAAATAAGGGTGCAGGGTGTTTTGTTTATCTTGAGCGCTACACCGACCGCGACGCGGGCGCTCATCATCGTTCACGGCGTGCTGCGCAATGCGGATTACTGTTTCGTTATTTCCAGCGGCCCCCGTTCAGGGTGCGCCGCCGCTGGAACGATCTGAACACTTTACTCCACAAAAAATGTGGAGTACAATCAGTCGGGGGAGATCGAAATGCCTGCGGACACCGCTGCCAAGAGAAAAGCCCGGAGAAAATCGCAACGCCGGACCCGCTGGCAGATTTCATCTACCCGCGTGAGCGTACTTAAGCCGAAAACCGTTGGAGATTTCGCCGTCCCTAAGCTGGTGCGCATAGTACAAAGTCTTACGCTGAGCGCGGCCGCTGAATTCTTAGGCGTAGATCGTTCCCAGCTCAGCCGTTGCACGAAGGGCCGAGAGGCGATTAGCCCGGAACTAGCGCGGCGCATTGCCAACGTCGACTTTTTTTTGGATCGCGCATCGCATCTACTCTGGCCCGATGAAATCGGGCCGTGGCTAACCTCACCAGAACCGCTTCTGGGAGGAAGCGTACCGCTCAGCGTACTTATCTTATCGGGCGCCGCCCAAGTGGTCGGAGCCCTGGAGGCGCGCGTCGGAGGGGCGTTCGCTTGAGGGTCTATCGCGTTTTCACCCATTCACCGAGCGCCGCCCCTACAGACCCGGGCGGGGTTTTGTACGTGCCTCCTCACCAGGAACTTACTCGCATCGGTAATCCCAAACGCTACCAAACATTGTATGTGGGTGACTCGCAAGCCGGCGTGTGCGCGGAAGCCTTCAATGTGGGAAGATACCGGTTACGCTGGTCC
>JALYZK010000228.1 GCA_030945705.1 Vulcanimicrobiota bacterium
CTGCGCTGCCCGCAACGGCGCCAAAGCAGGGAGAATCCTTTGACGCTATTTTTTCCGATTTTGAACGCATAATACTTCCCGGAATCACGCATTGGAATCATCCCCGCTTTTTTGCTTACTTTTCCATCAGCGCCGCGCCGATCACCGTACTGGCTGAGGCCCTGGCTGCCGCGCTCGACGTAAACGCGATGCTGTGGCGTACTTCACCGGCTGCGACCGAACTGGAAGAAGTCGTCCTACGCTGGTTAGGCTCTATGCTCGGCATCAATGATGCCTTTAAGGGCATTGTATATGATACGGCCTCAATCGGAGGCTTCACGGCGCTAGCAGCAGCGCGCGAAGCGCTCGACTTAGAAATACGCGACGGTGGCATGACGGGGCGCGAACTTCCAGCGTTGCGCGTCTACATCACCGAGCACACCCATTCGCACATCGAAAAAGCCGCCATCGCCCTGGGAGTCGGACGCAGCAATGTGGTGCGCATACCAGTTGATACCGCCTTTCGCATGAATGTTGAGGCCCTGGATGAACAGATTGCAGTTGATCGCGCGCGCGGAATGAGACCCATGTGCATCGTCGCGACGGTTGGAACCACTTCTACAACCTCGAGCGACTCAATCGAAAAGATCGTGCGCATCGCCAAGAGATATGACACGTGGCTGCATGTCGATGCAGCATATGCCGGGATCGCCGCGATCCTGCCGGAACACCGCAGTTTGCTACGCGGTGTCGAAGCCGCGGATTCGCTCGTTGTCAACCCGCACAAGTGGCTTTTCGTTCCCATCGACTTTTCCGTTCTGTACTCGCGCCGACCGGAGATCATAAAACGTGCGTTCAGCCTAGTCGCCGATTACCTTGCGACACCGCAAGAGGGCGCGGAAAACTACATGGACTATGGACTACAGCTTGGTCGCCGCTTTCGTGCACTTAAATTGTGGTTTGTATTGCGAAGTTATGGCATAGAGGGTATTCAGCAAAAGCTTCGCGAGCATATTGGCTTAGCGCAGGAATTTGCAGGTTGGGTTAGCGCCGAAGATGACTGGGAAATTCTTGCACCGCACCCCCTTTCGGTTGTTTGCTTTCGTTTCCGACCAAAAGACTGTCCGCGGGAAGCACTCGATGAATTGAACGCAGGATTGATGAACGCCGTGAACGGAACCGGTGAAATTTTTATCTCATCTACAAAAATTCTCGGCAGTACGGCGCTTCGCCTGGCAATTGGAAACGAAAGAACGACCAGATCAGACGTGCAAGTTGCCTGGAATGTATTGCGCCGTTGCAGTTCGTTCCGGCATTAAGAAAAAAAGTTTGCAGCGATCGTTTGGTAGACGGATAACAGCGTGATCAAACCCACACTGAGCGCCGTCCCCCAGGCAATCATGTTAAACAAGGGGCTGTTGCGGTATTGCCCCATCAAAGATTCTTTGTTAATAAGAATCAGCATGAAGACGAGTAAAAAAGGAAGCAATATTCCGCTGACTATTTGTGAATAATTAATAAGCTTGAGTAGGGGGATCCCGGGAATAAGCACCAAAAGCGCACCTGCTGCGATAACGCCTGCGTACAAAGAAAAGAAAATCGGCGCCTCTGAAAAATGTTTGTCAACACCACTTTCAAAGCCGCTAGCCTCGCACACAAAGTACGCGGTCGAAAGAGGTAAAATCGAGGCGGTAAAGATTCCAGCATTTAGGATACCGAAGGCAAATAAGGTCGTGGCGAATTGGCCGGCGATGGGCTCCAGGGCTCGAGCAGCGTCGGCTGTTTCGTTGATAATGTACCTGTGGAGGGGATGTCCGGCGTTGAAAACAAAAATCGTGGCCGCTGTCGCCATGATCATGAAAAACGACATAAAGTCGGTTACAAAACAGCCGAACAAAACATCAATGCGCGATAATGCGTACTGGCGGATGCGGATGCCTTTCTCCACAATGGATGCTTGAATGTAAAACTGCATCCACGGCGAGATCGTTGTTCCAATAAGTGCGATGATCATCCAAAGATAGTTTTGATCATGACTGATCGTCGGAACGAGGAACCCGCGCCATACTTCATGCCAGTTAGGATGCGCTCGGAAACCGGAAATGACGTAGGTAAAGTAGAGGGCTGAGAACGCTAAGAACACTTTCTCGGTTACGCCGCGGCCGGTGCGGAGCACCAGGAAAAACACGAACAGCGCAATGAGGGGGATGGCGACGTAGACGGAGATGTGGAAAATTTTGGCTGCCACCGCCACTCCGGCGAATTCTGCTGAGGTGGTGAATATGTTAGAAGCGACAAACGCCAACATTACAAAAAAGGTCCACCGTACGCCGAAGTGCTCGCGTATTAGCCCAGCAAGGCCTTTACCCGTTACCGCACCCATTCGTGCGCTCATCTCTTGCACCACCATGAGCGCAATTGTGATCGGGATGAGAGTCCATAAGATGGAATATCCGAATTGAGCCCCCGCTTGTGAATAGACCGTAATGCCGCCCACGTCGTTATCGGCGCTTGCGGTTATGATCCCCGGTCCGACAACGGCAAAGAAAAGCATCAGCTTTGCCGCGAAAGGCAGTTGCCGACGGCGTGGTTTCGCCTCTGCCGCCCCCATCTAGGATGCTAAGGGTTTATCTGTTTTATGATGGTGGGGGTGAAAGCGTGGCAGCCGGCTTGCGAATTTTTCCGGGAGAATAACATCGATGGCGTCATCAACTGTCACAATTCCCAGCATCCTACCATGCTCCTCAACTACCGGACAAGCAAGAATATCGTAGCGCGCGATGACGGCTGCCACGTCTCGACCACTGGCGACGGGGGAAACGCTAACGATGTCGGTTTCCATAATCTCGGAGATTTTTGCCTGCGGCCGAGCGAGCAAAAGTGTCCGTAGAGTTAACACGCCCAGGAGCTTCTCCGATTCGTCCGTGACGTACAGGTAATAGATGAATTCTGTTTCCGGGGCAATTTCTCGAATTTTGTCAATTGTTGACTCGGCGGTGCGGTGAGGATAGATCCACACATAGTCTGTAGTCATCAACCCACCGGCAGTGTTCCCTTGATACTTGACCAGTTCGCGCAGCTCCCCGGCTGTTATGTTATCGATTTCAGACAGCAGTTCTGTCTGCTGGTCTTCGGGGAGTTGGGAGAGCAAGTCTGCGGCATCGTCGCTGTCCATCTCTTCTATGATGTCCGCGGCCCGTTCTGTACCGATATCTTCAATTATGGCTGTTTGTGTGCCTAAATCTAAGTGTTCAAGCGCGTCCGCAGCGGTTCCGTCGTCTAGCGAGTGAAAAACGGCGGCCGCTTCGTGCGAGGAAAGCGCTCCGATTATTTCAGCCAGGTCAGATGGGTGCAGCCGCGCAAGTTTACTCTGGGCAACCGAAAGTTGCACGTGGGTTGGATTTTTGTCGCGAATCGGCGCCACGTTGTTCCACGAAATTGTCGCCCGCCGCTTTCCCCGATACATCCTGGGCGCAATCGCGCGGCCTAGCGATTCGAGTCCGAGGCGGCGTAAGAGGCCTCCGACGCCAACGTCGGCGGCCACGACCCGCAACACTCCGCCGGTATTTGTTAGCTCTAAGTCATTGATCCGCACCACTTTTCGACCGTCCACATCAACAATCTGTTTGTCGAGCAGGTCGGAGACCAAGTACAGGGCCTCATCGTCCGGAGGGGCAGGCTGGCTCGGTGTTATGGTTAGGGCGACAACCCCCTTTGAGTTTATATCGGCCACTGTGCCAATTGGAGCGAAGCGCGCACCAGCCGAGGTTTTTATCACTAAACCGTCGATCTGCGGGAAGACTTCGCCGGGCTTGCTGACCAGGAAATCGGTAACTTTACCAATAGGCAAGTCGTTGACGAGTGCTCTTCGGCCAACCAGTTCCGAGATAAACGTGCCGTGCAAAGTCAAGAATTCCCCCTTCCGATAATGCCGCTCTCAACCGTTTACATTCCAGTATAAACGTAAAGGTCAATGTGACGAAAGAAGGGGTGCGGGCACCGCACGATTTCGGCCCCGGGCTCTTAGGAGAACCGCGCGATCTTAAGGGTGACTAAGGATCCGAAGCGCTTTGGTTGAGAGCGAACGTCAACAATTCGCTAAACGCGGTTTCTTCATCCATTCCCGTTGCCACCAGCCGGGAAACAACGGCTGTCACTTTTTGGGCTACGGGTCGGGGCAAATTAAGCGTAATTTGTTCCGTGCTTTGAAGCATAGCTGTACTTTAGTGCATTAGCATGAAACTGTCTGTCTGCTTTCGTACCGTAGGATTAGACGGAATGCGGTACGGCCAGAGTGGTATACAGGACGTGACGTGATGATCTGCATAACGGAAGCCGGGACGCCCGTTGAACGCTTACTTGTTTGGTAGGCAAGTCGAATTTGGCTGCTAGCACGCCAAGGTACCTTGGTACCCCCGTGTTCTTTCAGGACGGTTCAGCTCTTCCGGGAAGTTCTCGGCGATGTTAGGCGTCCGCCGCGCGGCAGGTGCAGCGGGCGGGTTTCATCCGTTACATTCGATGTTACGGTACTGAATCGATCGGGTTTGCAATCCTCTTCGTGCAGATGTATGGAGTGATGACGCGCGAATATGAACGTCTCATGAATCTTCCAATCGTTTTAAGCTAGATACCCGTCACGATTCGCAAAAATCCGCTGACCGTGGCGCTTGAGCTTGCGCATGAAGCCGGAATGCTGCTTATGAGCCAGTTGCAAGGGCCCTTAAACATTGAGGAAAAAGGGCGACGGGCAGATTTGGTGACCGACGCGGATCGCGCCAGTGAGCGTCTCATCGTGGAGCGCTTGCGTAAAGATTTTCCAGCTAGCACCATTCTCGGCGAAGAAACCGGCATGCACGCGGGCACTTCAAACGAGCGCTGGATCATCGACCCACTCGACGGTACCACGAATTTTGCGCATGGCTATCCGCCGTTCTGCGTTTCGATTGCATTCGAGCGCGCCGGAGTCTTGTGCGCGGCGGTCGTGTATGCTCCATTCTTTAACGAATGCTTCGCCGCTGAAAAGGGCTCGGGCGCTCGGTTGAATGACGCCGTAATCGCTGTTTCGAAAATCGATCGCATTAGCAATGCGTTGGTGTGCACTGGATTCCACCCGGCAGACTACGCTCGCAACGGCGTTCATTTTGAATCGATGTCGCAACGTGCGCAAGGGGTGCGGCGCGATGGATCGGCAGCCTTGGATTTAGCATATGTCGCCGGCGGACGTTTCGACGGTTTTTGGGAGTTCGATTTGTCCGTATGGGACGTGGCCGCAGGTGCGCTGCTGATTACTGAAGCGGGCGGTCGGGTTAGCAGCATCGACGGGTCGCCGCTGGATCTTACGGCCGGGTCGATTCTGGCTTCAAACGGTTTGATTCATGTGCAAATGCGGGAGCTCTTAGCCGCCTAAAATCCAGGTCTGATTAGGTGCCAGCACTGCCTAGCGGCTCACTTGGCGCGCAGCGCGTCGATCGAATTGAAGAGCGCATCGACATCTTCCTCAGACGAATAAAAATGCGGGCCGATTCGAATTCCGCAACCCGGACGATAGTCCACGAAGACGCGCCGCTCTATCAAACCGGCGTACACTCGGGCAGAATCGGCAAAATCGATGCCGATCCAACCCGTTCTTTTTTGCGGCTGGAGCGGCGTGTTCACCCTGAGGTTGCGTTCAAGCGCAAGCTCCGCGATGCGCGACGTTAAGCGCACATTGTGTTCGCGAATGGTGTTTACGCCGACTTCTTTAATCAGATCGTGTCCCGGTTTTGCAACGACGTATCCTGGAATAGTGGGTGTGCCGGTTCCCCAACGGTACATGGAATCAGCATAGGTAATCGGCGCGGGTTCGAATGAGAATGGCCTGGCGTGGGCCATCCAACCAGTGACCGCCGGTTCGAACGCCGCAAGCAAGCTGGGTTTCACGTAAATCCAACCGCAACCGGGCCCTCCGCACAGCCACTTGTGACTGCCACCGGCGACAATGTCCAAATCCCAGTCCACGACATCGAAAGGGTAGACCCCCGTTGTTTGATACGCGTCCACCATGAGCAGCGTTCCGGTGCTTCGGCAATGCTGCTGAATGGCGCGTACGTCGCAAATCGCTCCGGAAACGTAATATGCATGCGAAAGGGCCGCAATGACGGTTCTTTCAGTGATGGCGGCGATGATGCGTTCGGTGGCTATCGTCCGGCCATCGTCCGAAGGCACGATGCGAATGTGAGCGCCGCTGCGCTGGTATTCGGTCCACACGTATGTCAGGGAAGGAAATTGGAGCGCTTCATACACGACCTCGTCGCGCTCCGGCGTGAAACGTAGACATGACGCTAGGGCGGCCTGCAGCACGGAAACATTGGGAGCAAGAAATACACTACCGG
>JALYZK010000014.1 GCA_030945705.1 Vulcanimicrobiota bacterium
GGCCTTAGCCTCGGCGATCCCTTGGAAATGCCACTCCAGATACAATCCGCACCGTGCACGCGTATCACAAGAATCTGATAAGGAATCCGATTCTCGTGACGTATCGCGAATTTGGTGGAGCTGTCGGGGAACTGCCCCCCGAGTCCGAAAAGCCGGACTAGTGTTTTCTCCAGGCTCAGTTTCGAATTTAGCTTACTCGAGCGCTCTCCTCGAAACCAGGATTTCGCTCGCCGCAGATCTTAAGGTTCGAATGAAGTTCAGATCAGCCGCTTCATTCTAGCCGGAATTTATGACGGTTTGCGAGTTGATTCCGGCGACCTCTCGCATCCCGTGACTAGCCTAGATTAGGCAGCCAGAGCGTATTCGTTGTTTGCGTGTAAACGCTTGCGATCGTTTAAGGAGTGCTCGCAACTCCGCCTGCTTTCACTAACCGCGGATCGATTCGTCGAACCTAACTCAGCCCCGCGCACAGTATATCATAACACGCCGTTAGCCGGGATAGTTCCCAAGCAGCCTGCTTGGTAAGATATTTACGCCGCTCGCCTTTCTCGATTGCCGGCAAAAAGGTGCGAAAGAAGGAACGAGACGATCGACAAAACGAGCGCGCCGAGGAATGCCGGCCCGAAGCCGTCGACCCGAAAGCCCGGAACCAATTTTGCCACCAGCCACAACACCAGTGCGTTAACCACAAATGTGAACAGGCCTAGGGTAATAATCTCGAGCGGTAAGCTGATCAAGATCAGAATGGGGCGGACGATCGCGTTTGCGATGCCAAGCACGAGCGCCGCTATGACCGCGTGCGTAAAACCATCGACGTGAAAACCGGGCAAAAACTGCGCGATGACGTACAATGCGATCGCGTTGACCAGCAGTCGTATAATTAAATGCATCTATGCTCCTAAGGCGGACTTTACTCGTGACGCCAAGCTCGCGTTCATCCCCTTAACCGCTGCAATTTCATCAACACTCGCCTTTTTGATTGCAGCGAGCGAGCCAAACGTTCTCAACAGTCGCTTCTTGCGGGTTGGTCCAACCCCTTCGAGCGCATCTAGCGCGGAGCGAGTCATTGCCGCCCCGCGGCGTTGGCGGTGATAGGTTACGGCAAAACGATGCGCTTCGTCCCGAAGGCGCATCACTAGGTGTAGTCCGGCCGAATTCGGGGCGAGCACGATGGGCTCGGACTGTCCCGGCAAGTACAGCCACTCGTGCTCTTTAGCCAATCCCGCTACTGCAATCCCGACCATGTCCATCTGTTCCAACACCTCAACGACCGCACTCAGTTGTCCCTTGCCGCCATCAATTAATAGCAAGTCGGGCTTTTTGTGAAAGCGCTCTTTCTTCGCGAGCGCAACTTGATCGTTGGTTGGCGCGTCGTGCTTGCCAATATCGGCATCGGTTGCCGTGCGCAGATACCGCAGGCGCCGGCGCAACGTTTCCTGCATCATAGCAAAGTCATTGGGACCTCGGTCGTACTGAATCTTAAAGCGCCGGTACTCGCTTTTTTTTGCCCGGCCCTCGGCGAAAACCACCATGGACGATACCGGATTGGTTCCCTGAATGTTTGAAACGTCATAGCACTCGATACGATGAGGAATTTCTGAGAGGTCCAGCGCTGCCGCAAGCTCGGAGAGCGCACGAGCCTGCGCCGTTTCTTGCACTTCTTGATGTGCCAGAAACGCCTTGAGGTTTTGCTCCGCGTTTCTCGCAACCAGACGCATGTACTCTGCCCGGGGGCCGCGCTGCGGCAGGAGCATGCGGACACGCTGGCCCTTAAATTCGGTCAACCAACTTTCCAGAACTGTTCGATCACCGGGCAGGGCTTGCGCCAGAATCTCTTTAGGTATCGCGCTTGCAACGCGCAAACGCGAACGCGCTTTCGTGGCGACCGGCGCCTCGTTGGCTCGCGCACTGCGAAGCGCCAGCGGTGAGGGCGGCTCGTCGTCCGCCGCGCCGGCCGTTCGGGCCGTATAGAACTGCTTAAAGAACTCGGAGAACACTTCTTCCGCACTCTGATCGGACACGCCGTCAAGGATGAAGTGTTCTTGTGCAATGAGCTTTCCGCCGCGCACCATAAACACTTGCATGCACGCCTGACCTTGCGCGCGTGCCGACGCGATTAGGTCCATATCAAGACGCGAACGCCACACGACCTTCTGGTTTTCCGTTACCCGGCGCACTTGTACTATTCGATCGCGCAAACGGGCTGCCGCCTCGAAGTTATAGTGTTCGGCTGCCTCGCTCATTTCAAAGTGGAGCCGGCTAAGTAGCGTGTCTTGCTTGCCTTCAAGAAATAACACGACTTCGTCGATCAGCGCATCATATTCCGTTTCGGTCTGGTAACCCACGCACGGCGCAAGGCAGCGCTTGATGTGATACTGCAAGCATGGTCTCGCACGTCGTCCATCGATTGGCTCGCGACATGTACGTAGCGGAAAGACCAGCCGCACGAGGTCAATAAGTTCGCGCAAGCCATGGGCGTTCGTGTAGGGGCCGAAATACCGAGCCCCATCATCACGAACCATGCGCGTAAAAACCACCCGCGCAAACGGTTCGTTGGTTACTTTTAAGTACGGGTAGCGCTTGTCGTCGCGAAGGCGGACGTTGAAGGCAGGTTGATGTCGTTTGATTAGATTCGCTTCTAGGATAAGCGCTTCGATTTCATTGGTGACGACAATTGTGCGCACGTCGAGCACGCGCTCGGCCATTAGTTGCGTGCGCCGCACATGGGTCGCGCTTTCCTGAAAATACGAGCGTACGCGGCTGCGCAAAGAGATGGCTTTGCCAATGTAAAGAATACGGTCGCCTTCTCCCACCATCATGTAGACGCCCGGCGCGTCGGGCACCTGGGAAAGCTTTTGAAGCAGAGCGGCAGAACGGCTTGCGGTCACGACCTCTTGTTCAACACCGGTGCGCCTTCACTGGGTTTCCTTTGCCTATTCTCAGTGGTTTATTGCGGCGTTCCCTTGCGGCGGAAGAAACCAACCCCGACCCCCACCGCCAGCGCCGCAACGAGCAACGCAGCGATGATCAGGGAAAAGCGATGAAAGAGCGGCGTTAGCGTATCCAAGTGTTGCCCCAACTTATGTCCTAGGAATGCAAGGGCCATGCAAAAGACAAATGAGCCTGCAGCGGTGAACACATAAAATGAGGCCAGCGGCATGCGTGAGATACCTGCCGGGATCGAACAGATGCCGCGTATCACTGGAACGAAGCGGCACAAGAAAATAGCAAAGCTTCCGTATCGATTGAAGAACCGTTCGACTTTCGCCATTTCCTTTTCGTGAAACATCACGTAGTGGCCATAACGATGGACAAACGGCCTGCCACCATAGTGGCCTACAGCGTATCCGGCCGAAGCGCCCGCCAACTCACCAAGAAGGGCGACGAGAATCACCAGCCACAGATTGGATAAGTGGCCGGTAGCCACCAGCGCACCGGCCGCGGGTATCACAAACTCGGTCCCCACGGGGGCGCCGATGTTGCCCAGCGCCATCACGATGAACAGGCCTGCATAACCTACGTGATCCACCAGGTTTACAAAGAAAGACGATAGATGTTCCATCAGGATGACAGTTGCGTTTGATTCGGCGCCTCAATATCGTGGCCCGACGCTCTGCACAAAATTTCTGCGGCTAATCCGCCGCCTTCTTCGCGCAGCGCCGCGAACAAATCAATCGGCTCGACCTCGCGATCCTCAGCGCGCGTTTCCGCGAGCCGAATTATTTTGCGCGCGCGGGGAGTAACGAGGATCCCTTCCCAAGAACGATCTTCTCCGGTTCCCAAAGCTCGCCGCACTCGCGCGTGGACATCAGCGAAGTCAATATGCTCTTCAAGCAATCGTCCTTGCACTTGCGCGTCGTGCTCTTCAAGCAATGCAAACAAGATGTGCTCCGCGCCGACATAATAATGATTATGATTGCGGCATTCTTGCTCGGCAACGCGCAATACACGCCGCGATGCCGGGCTGAATCGAGAGAACAAATCGTGTTCGTTAACAGAAATGCCTTGTATACCAATATCCGAGAACGTAGTGTGCAGTAGTCGTAGTGCCTGCTTGGGTTGTCCGAAGCCTGTTCGAACCCACGCTCGAAACGGCCGTGTGGACCTTAAGATAGCGGCTGGCATGGTCGGGGCGGCAGGATTTGAACCTGTGGCCTCTGCGTCCCGAACGCAGCGCTCTACCAAGCTGAGCTACGCCCCGAGCAGCGATTCCCAATGTTCTGACGCTCATCCGGTGGTCCTGCCGGGAGATTAGACAGTGCTTTCGAAAAGGTAACGTTCGCTATGAGATACTTGATCGTAGGGTGCGGGCGCGTCGGATCTTCACTCGCCAAACTGCTTGCGGCCGATAATCACCAGATTATCGTCGTGGATGAAAATCCCGCGGCTTTCAATCGCCTGGGAAGCAAGTTTTCGGGACATGTCGTAGTGGGAACTGGTATCGACTACGATGTCCTCAAGCGCGCCGGTGCTCAGCGGGCGGACGGCTTCATTGCCGTAACGGACGGAGACAACCGCAACATTATGGCGGCGCTAATCGCGCAACGCATGTTCAACATAAAAAAGATCGTCGCGCGTATTTACGATCCACCTCGGGGGCAAATGTATCGCGAGCTCGGTATCGAAACCGTTTGCCCGACAACGATAGGCGCCAAAATCATTCGCGACGTCTTGACGGAAGCGCCCTTCGATAGCTTGCAATCGTTTGACTTTGGAAAAGTGACCTCACTCACGGCCATCGTTCGAGAAAGTGAGGCGGGACACCGAATTGGTGATTTCGAGCGACCTGGCAAAATACGTGTCGCGGCGATTCGTACCGGCAGTACCGTCAAGGTAGCCGCAAACGACACCATCCTCAACACGGGAGACGAAATCAACGCCATTGTCGCGCCCGAGGGTCTCTCTGAATTTGCGGCTATGTTCGGCGGTGCTGCGCCGGAACGCAAGACAGCTTAGTGTTCATACTTATCGTGGGCGGCGGAAAAGTTGGCACCTACCTTTCACGGGCGTTGATGCAGCAAGATAACGAAGTTGTCGTGGTTGAGAAATCGGCTGCGAAAGCAAAGATGATGGCCAATATTTTGGAAAACGACATCGCCATCGTAGGCGACGGTTGCGATCCGGTTATACTTCAACAGGCGGGGATCGAGCGCGCCGACGTGGTGATTGCAGACACTGGAGATGATGAAGACAATCTAGTCGTCGCCCTAATCGCAAAGAAACAGAGCAATAAGCCTCGTTGCATTGCGCGCGTAAACAACCCGCGCAACAAAATGATTTTCGAATCGCTCGATCCTTCAGATCCGGTGGGAGTCATATCGTCAACCGAGGTTATCTTGTCAGCCTTGCACGAGCACATAAAAGCCATGGACCATGGAACGACGGTTCGTGCGTAAGGTCAACACCAAGGACATACCGGAGCTTTCCTGGTCCTCGCCCAAGGGAAAGTTCGGCGGGGCAGGCATTGAGATTTCAGAGGAATTGGGACGTAAACCGCAGTCAACGGACCTTAAAGAGCGACATCCGTTTGATGTTGAGATTACGCGCATCCCCCCGGGAAAGAGTCCCTACCCATATCACTCACATAGCGCGCAGTGGGAGTTTTACCACGTGATTTCGGGTACGGGCGTCGTGCGGCACCAGGACGGCACGACCGAAATCGAAGCCGGCGACGCATTCATTTTCGAACCGGACCAACCACACCAGTTCATGAATGACAGCGCACAGGATCTTATCCTCTACGTTGTGGCGGACAATCCGATTGGCGAGTCTTACTACTATCCGGACAGCAAAAAATCTTCTGTGCGCTCACCCGAACGCAAACTTATCCGCTGCAAAGAGTCACTCGACTATTACGACGGTGAAGAATGACACTGCTTCGAGAGCCTCAGCATGACGAATTAATGCGTATGGGTGAAGTTACCGACGCGAACGCCGCAGGCCGCGATGCGTTCCAGCGCAAACGTCATCCCGAGCGGTCGCGTAGGCCGTCCAACAGTTCGAAAGTACCATTCCGGATCGATGTTCAGCGTTCGCGTCTGAATCATGTTAACGCGCACGGTTGCCAGAAACGCTTGCATGGCGCGCAGTTCGTCTTCATCATCGGTGATTCCGGGATGGGTAAGCAGG
>JALYZK010000025.1 GCA_030945705.1 Vulcanimicrobiota bacterium
GGTCATAAGCGACCCTGTTTCGTCGGCGAAAGCCGCGGGGCTCCGCTATGTAAGCGACGATGGCCCGGGGATTCGCCGCAAACTCCAGGGCAAGCACTTTTTTTTCGTCGGCTGCGACGGCAAGGCGATCGATGATGATACGGAGATCAAACGCATCCGCGCACTGGCGATTCCCCCGGCCTACACCAATGTATGGATTTGCCCCAATCCCAACGGGCATTTGCAGGCGACGGGCCGCGATGCGCGCGGACGCAAGCAATACCGTTACCACAAACGCTGGCGCGAAGTGCGCGATGAAACCAAATATGGACGCATGATCGCCTTCGCAAAGGCCCTGCCCAAGATACGCAAGCGCGTTGACAAAGATATGGCGCGGCAGGGCTTGCCGCGTCCAAAGGTGCTTGCAACCGTCGTACGACTGCTCGAAACAACGTTAATCCGAGTTGGAAACGAAGAATACGCTAAAGAAAACAAATCCTACGGTCTGACCACCCTCAAGAATCAACACGTTAGCATTGAAGGCTCAAGTTTGCGTTTTACGTTTAAGGGCAAGAGCGGCGTGCGACATGCCATCAGCCTACAAGATCGCAGGCTGAGCCGCGTCGTGCGAGCCTGCCGCGACATTCCCGGACAAGACTTGTTCCAGTATGTCGATGAGGAGGGCAACAATCAAAGTATTGATTCTGCCGACGTTAATGACTACATTCAAGAGATCTCCGGCGATGAATTTACCGCTAAAGATTTTCGGACTTGGGTTGGCACGGTCACGTGCGCGCTGATGCTGGCGAGCTGCGATCCCGCCCAGTCGCCGGCGGACGCAAAGAAAAACGTGAATCAAGTAATTAAGGAAGTAGCGCAACGCTTAGGCAACACGCCGGTGGTCTGCCGCAAGTGTTACGTACACCCAACGGTCATCGAAAACTACATGGAGGACGGCGCGTCTACGCCACTTCCAAGGGTCGTGGTCGAGGACTTGAAAACGTCCACCACAGATTTGCGCTCTGAAGAAAAAGTAGTTCTTAAATTGCTCCAGAAACGCTTAACTAAGAGCGATAGCGACCGCACCACGAAGCTTTTGAGGAAATCTTTGAGCGAAAGAAAGTCTGGGGCACTTAAGCCGTGATGCTAGGCGTATTTCGCGCTCTGGCCCTCCTTGCGACGACGCCACTGATGGCCGGCGCCGCGGCGCCGTTTGCAACGGCGCATCATGCAGTGTCGACGGAGATTGACGTTGCGCAACAGTATTTCGATCGGGGCCTGACGCTGTATTATGCCTACAATGGAACTGAGGGAATTCCGTTTTTTGAGCGCGCGGCTGCTGCGGACCCACACTTAGCTCTTGCCTATTACGGAGTCGCCTTAGCAGCCGGTCCCGACCTCAACACTCCGCTGACAGAAGCTCATTTCAAACGAGCACAATCCGCCCTGCTCAAAGCGCGCGCTCTCGAAAGTTACGCAAGTGAGCCCGAACGGGCGTACATCGATGCGCTCTCCTTACGCTACGCTCACGAGTTCAAAAGGCACCAGTCCGATGAATCGCAATATCGCCGCGCCATGGCCGCCTTGGTTGTCCGATATCCTGGCGATGACGATGCGCTAACACTCTACACCGAAGCTCTGCTTGAAAACAGCGGCCGGGAAAAACTGTGGCGCGCAGATAGCGCGCCAGCCACGGCAGAAGTCGCGATTATGTCGGACAATCTGCGCCGCGTTTTAGACCGTACACCTAATCACATAGGCGCTAATCACTTAATGATCCATTTGTTCGACTCCGCACCAGATGCGCGGGCTGCCTTACCCAGTGCGCGCCGCCTGGCCCGGATGAGTTTTGCTCCGGCGCAGGAGCATCTTGCCCACATGCCGGCGCATACGTTCATAGAAACGGGAAACTACCGCGAGGCGGCCAGCGCCAGCCGGGAAGCAGTACGACTCTTCGATGCGTACTTAGCGTCTGACCACAACTTAGAACACGAGAACTATTGGGCCCACGACGTTACCGTCGGAGTGACGGCGTTACGTATGCTGGGCAATTATCACAATGCACTCGTACTTAGCCGCCGCCTGGATGAGCATTTTGGCTCGGTTGACGCATCAGCGCTCACCATGCTTCGCTTTCATCGCTGGGACGAAATCCTCGCGCTGCATCCGGCAGAGAACAGCAACGCCTTACACTTTGCGCGCGGAATGAGCTTTGCCGCGTTGGGAAACGTAAGTGCCGCCGAAAGAGAACTCCTCGCGTTCAAGAACGCAAAGACCGATGGCCCGTCATACGACCTTTTAGCGGCCAAGATCCTGATTGTACGCAAGGAATATTCACTAGCTGAACCTCTTTTGCGCCAGGCGGTAAGTCAGGACCAGGGGCTGGGGTCTGGGGAGAACCCCTACTTCTACCCTCCGGCAGAGGCGCTTGGCGGATTGCTTTTCCAGATGGGTCGATTGGACAAAGCGGAAGCGGAATTTCGCGGCGCACTGGGCAGTCATCCGTATGATCCACGCGCCCTGTATGGTTTGTCGAAAACACTCGAGGTTGAAAAGAAACGCGAGGACGCGCGCGCGACGGCCCGCCAGTTCCAAGCCTCTTGGAGCGGTGACGATACCGCTTTGGAGATGAAGGAACTGTAAAAATGTTACTGCGGCGGTCAGGCCCTTGCGTTTGGCGGTCGCGAGGGCTTGATCGTCGCAGTATTAGTGGCGCAAGAACAACTAGGCTTTCTCACGCACAGCTTGTGCAAAATTCGCGAGCAGAACGCTCACCAGGAGCGCACTATCCGCTATGCGGCCGCGAATCGTTTCCGGTTCACCGCGCGATAAGCGGTGTAACCGGGCCTTTGAAGCAAGCAAAAACATCTCATCGCGGCGCTGATGGATTTCCGTACGAATCCAGTTCTCCATAAACGCCTCCGTTTGAATCTGAAGTGAAAATAAAAAGCCTCCGTTTTGCGGAGGCCCTTGAGCATGAACTCGTCGTAACGATGCGCTACGTCGAACCCCTCTTCCAAAGGCATACCCCGCCTGCATTGGCGCAAACCGAGCCAAGAGTACCAATGCGGATGAACGATTGCTGTGAGGACATCTGTGTCATTGTTACTCCTTTCTATACCGATATGGTAGCGCAAACATTATTGTATTTTTCTGACCCACCGAAGCTTATCATGCGCGAATGATGTTTGTCAACGCGGGACCTGTGAGAACTAAACCAGCCCGGTTTTAATCGCGTGGACTGCAGCCTGTGTGCGTGCGCAGATATTTAATTTCGAGAAGATGCGGCTGATGTGATTTTTTACAGTCTTCTCCGAGAGGGTCAGCCGGTCACTGATTTCTTTGTTTGATAGGCCTTCAGCGATCAACCGAATGACGTCGATTTCTCGAACTGAAAGCTCATTGAGGTCTGGACGCCCCTGCGACATGCTGCGACGGCGTAATAGTCCCCCTGCAACTCGCGGGTCGACGTAGGTGTGACCGGCGGCAACCATCTTGACTGCACTGATTAATTCTGAGGGGGTTACGTCTTTCATGAGGTAGCCTTGCGCGCCGGCGGCAAGGCAACGCTGCATGACTTCGGGCTGCGATTTCATTGACAGGATACAAACCCGCGCTTGGGGAGCCGCTTGGCTAAAGGACGCCATCGTCTCATCGAGATCCAGGCTATGCCCATCAATGTCCATCAGGATCACATCGGGACGAGCTTTGCTGATCGCCGCCGGGTTGATGCTTTCGGAATCACCTACTACGGCAAGGGCGCGGTCCAGTGAGAATAATTGGCACAGGGCCTTGCCGAAAAGCGCTTGCCCTTCGACTACAAAAATCTTGACGGTGTCCGTGGCGATCATTTGCTCATCTTTCTAAAAAAATGCTGAGTGTGAGAGAGAATGTGGGGCGGAGCCGATGCCTTGTTATAGCAAATAAAAAGGACCAACGGCACTCCCCTTTTGGGGGGTATACGCGCAATTTCAGGACCTAACGGCCCAGTAGTCCTCGCATAGGGCCCTGCCCCAAGCCCAAAAGTAAACGCAGGCGGTCCCGGAGGCAGGCCACGCGAATGAGACCAAGCGTTAAGAAGCCAATGATGCTGTGTCTAGTAAACTAGGCGCGAGATGGGCGCGTAGCTCAGGGGGAGAGCACTACATTGACACTGTAGGGGTCAGAGGTTCGAAACCTCTCGTGCCCACCATCATCTGCTGAAAAGCTCGCTTATGCGAGCTTTTCCAATTGGGCCGCAGTCAAGTCGACGCCGACCGCGGCCACATTCTCTTCTAAGTGCGCAATTGAGGACGTTCCGGGGATCGGCAATATCGCCGGCGAGCGGAAAATCAGCCAGGCCAGCGCTATTTGCCACGGCGTGAGGTTCTTATCGTGGGCGATCTTTTTCAAGTTGAGATTTTGATCGATGTCGCCGGCGTTTAGCGGAAACCATGGAATAAAAACTAATCCCCCCCGTTCGCAGATGTCGAGTACGGGCTGCGACTCAAGCTCGCTTAGATTGTAGCGATTTTGCACGGACGCAATGGTGGCCACGGAACGCGCCGCCCTTAATTGCTCCACAGTGACGTTGGAAACGCCGATATGCCGGATCTTTCCGGCGCTTTGCAGTTCGTACAGGGCTCCAATTTGCTCAACGTAGGGAAGTTTCGCATCAACGGCATGCAACTGGTACAGGTCGATGGTTTCCAACTTCAGTCTGCGCAGGCTTTCCTCGCAGGTTTGTTTTAAGCGCTCGGGCCGACAATCTCTTGACCATTGCCCTGGCCCGCTGCGTGTCGAACCGCCCTTGGTGGCAATAACAAGGTCCGACGGATACGGATGGAGCGCTTGCGCGATTTGCTCTTCGTTGACCCCTGGCCCATACGCGTCAGCTGTGTCGATGAAATTTACCCCCAGGTCAACGGCTCGCCGCAAAACTGCAAGCGCACTCTCCCGGTCCTTCGGCCACCCCCAAACGCCTTGCCCGCACAGCCGCATCGCGCCAAAGCCCATTCTGGCCACCCGGAGGTCCCCGCCAATTGCTATCGTACCGGCACGACTTGCACTGATCGTCTCATTCATAGGCAAGCCATATTCCCAAGAATCGCCCTGGCATGACAAGGGTCTCCTGCCGATAAACTCAAGGTAGTATGATCTCGCCACCCAAAAAGAAACACGTGAGACCGACGCTGGCAGAACTGCGTCATACCGCTGCGCATGTGCTTGCGTACGCCGTGCAGGATTTATTTCCTGAGTCAAAACCAACCATCGGTCCCGCCATAGAGCACGGATTCTATTACGATTTTGATCGGAAAGAACCGTTCATGCCGCCCGATCTTGAGCGCCTTGAAGCGCGCATGAAAGACATCATCGCGCAGGATTACGAGATGACGGGTCGGGAGGTCACGCGCGAAGCTGCCATCGAGCAATTCAAGGATAACCAGTATAAGGTGGAAATCGCCTGCGAAATTCCGCCCGATCAAAAGGTGACGCTTTATAGAATCGGTGACTTCACCGACTTGTGTCGTGGCGGCCACGCTCGCAGCACCGGTGAAGTCGGCGTCGTGAAACTCATGAGTGTGGCGGGCGCATACTGGCGCGGCGATGAGAAAAACCCGATGTTGCAGCGGATTTACGGTACGGCGTTCGCCACTCAAGTGGAGCTGGATGATCACCTGCGCTTCCTAGAGGAAGCCGCAAAACGCGATCACCGCAAACTGGGCGTTGAGCTGGACCTCTTTAGCATTCAAGAGGAAGCCGGCGGAGGGCTCGTGTTCTGGCACCCAAAGGGCGCTATCGTGCGCGGTATCGTCGAGCAGTTCATCCGTGAGGGGCTGCGAGAACGAGGATATCAGCCGGTGATCACTCCGCACATCGTTAGCGAGAAACTGTACGCGACATCTGGCCATTTAGAAAATTTCGGGCAAGACATGTTCGGGCCGCTCGAAACTGAGGGTCAGCGCTTCAGGCTGAAACCCATGAATTGCCCAGGACACATTCTGATCTACAAGGCCGGCCAGCATTCGTATCGCGACCTTCCCGTACGTTTTTCCGAGTTCGGAACCGTGTACCGCTTCGAGCGCAGCGGCGTGTTACATGGGCTCACGCGAGTTCGCGGTTTCACTCAGGACGATGCCCATCTTT
>JALYZK010000034.1 GCA_030945705.1 Vulcanimicrobiota bacterium
CATCGAAAGATGAACTCGTGCGATTCTTCCAGCGGGCGATGCGCATGCCGGTTGCTGTCCAACCGGGCGCGAAGTTCACCGAAATCGTCGCGCCCTGAAAAGTAACCGGAACAACACGTGAGTCAGAAGGGTTAGCCCAAGGTGTAGTGATGGATTCTTTGCCGATTTGCGCGGTGACCCACTTTGTCTTGTATTGCAGGTATAGTTCCCCGAGCGAGCTGAGTTCGAAACCAGGCAGCGTATTGTCAACGCACGGATTGAAACCGGCCGCTTTTTCCGCGCAAGGATCGAATCCCGGTGCGTAATTTTCGGATGATGAGTTGATTCGACCGTTGTTGGCCCCAAACGGCTCGGCACCAAAATATGTCGCGCCTACACTAAGCGGACTATTCGGTAAGGAGTACTCTGCATGAATCTTGCCTCCGAAATTGAAGGCCGCTGCGTTGAAGTTTGCGCTGCCGCCTGGATCAGCTGGCAGAACCGCTGAGCGCCTAGGGTAACAACACGCGTTGCTGCGAGTGAAATAGAATGCACGTATCGTTGAGCTGATTTTGAATGTAGGAGTAGAAGGCGGCGACGGTTTTGCTGCGGGCATAGCAAGCACGGCCGGGGCTTCGCCCGCAATGGCTGCACCTGCGCCGCATGACATGAAAAACACGACGAAAGCATAAACGACCGATCGCATGTGAAGACTCCTCAATCCAATCGAAACATTGAGCAACTGGTCTTCAGTGTACGATAAGCACATTAAGGAATGTTTAAACGCTATTGTACTATGTGGTTACCAAGGTTGTTTCTTCGCTAGCCACGCATTACGAATGGTCTATATGGGTATCGCGAATCCTGGTTTACCCGCCGGATCCGAGCGGCTCCGACTAGTTGGGCATTGGGCACAACGGAATGTGGCGCCTTCATGAGTCGCTCTGCCGAAGGCGGGTTAAGGCTATCTTAACTTGCCGTAGTGTATATATAGATGTGCGGATACGTCTGCGCAATATTAGGCTGCTCCACACTGGAGCGCCCAAGCTTAAATCTAATGAGGAATCCCATGGTGAGAACAGCCTTTTTACAACGTCTGAGCATACTCGGCCTCGCCCTTACGATCACGGCGCCGGCGATGGCATCAACGCAGTTGACGGGCGCGGGTTCGACCTTCATTTATCCTTTTTTCTCCAGGGCTTTTTACGAATACAACAAAAAGCACGGCGATGTCGCGATCAACTATCAATCGATTGGATCGGGCGGTGGCATCCAGCAGTTCACGGAAAAAACAGTGGATTTTGGTGCATCCGATGTGCCAATGAACGCTGATGAACTCAAGCGCGCCGGCGATCCGGTCATTCAAATCCCGGTCGCGCTCGGTGGCATCACGCTTGCCTACAATATCCCTGGTGTATCGAATGGTCTACATCTCACGCGTCAACTTTTAGTCGATATCTTCCTGGGCAAGATAACCAAGTGGAACGATCGTCGAATCATCAAACTAAACGCTAGCAGCCATCTGCCAGACTTGCCGATTGTTGTGGTGCATCGTTCTGACGGTTCAGGCACCACCTATATCTTCACAGATTTTCTGAGCAGTGTATCGGGTGAATGGAAAAGCAAGGTTGGAACGGCTAAGAGCGTGCAGTGGCCAGCTCAAAATTCGGTAGGTGCTAAAGGCAACGAAGGCGCAGCCGGGCAGATACGCAACAGCCCCGGTTCTATCGGATACGTTGAGTTGGCATATGCGATGGAAAACCACATGAATACAACGGCGCTGCTCAATCGCTCCAATCAGTGGGTTAATTGCTCTACCGAAACGGTGCGCGCGGCGGCCGCTACCAGGCCCAATGTGAACGCTAGAAATTTTTCTATCGTCGACTCGGTGGGTAAACGTTCGTATCCGATCGCCGGCTACACGTGGGCTATGGTGTACGAGCAACCGAAGGACCGTTCGCGCGGCCGCCAAGTGCACGATGTTCTGGACTGGGTTGTCAACGGTGATGCGCAGCGGTACGCCAGTCAGCTTCGTTACGTTTCCCTTCCTGAGGGCGTGCAGCGTTCGGCGAAGGCTGCACTCAAACGCATGCGTGTCTAGTTTTCCCTCACTAGTTGGGGGGCGATGCAAGTAGAAGCGCGCGAGACCCTCAAGAAGACCACTCATACATTTTATACCGACAGGCTTTTCATGCTGTCGATCTACGCTGCCAGCGCGCTTTTCGTTCTGCTAGTCGTCGCGCTGTTTGTTGAGCTGGTCCACGGCTCGTGGGGATCACTGCACGCTTTCGGGTTTAGCTTCTTGTGGACGAGTTCTTGGAATCCGGTCACGAATCACTTCGGTGCGCTGCCGCTGATCTACGGCACGGTCGTAAGCTCTCTGATTGCAATTTTGCTAGCATCGGTCGTCGGAACGATGGCCGCAGTATATCTAGCTGATTTTGCGCCGCGCACCTTAGGCCGGCCGTTGAGCTTTGTCATCGAGCTGCTGGCCGCCGTCCCAAGTGTGGTGTACGGTCTTTGGGGTCTTTTCGTGTTATCGCCGCTACTGAGAACGCAAGTTGATCCGTTCCTCCAGAGCAAATTGGGCTGGCTTCCTATATTTTCGGGGCCAATTTATGGCGTGGGACTCCTGACTGCGGGTATCATCCTCGCGTTGATGATCGTACCGACGGTTACGGCCATTGCGCGCGACGTCATTGCGGCGATTCCCTTGGATCAACGTGAGGCCTCCATGTCATTGGGCGCGACCAAGTGGGAGACAATCTGGCAGGTGGTCCTTCCGGCAGCCCGCGCGGGCATTTTTGGCGCGTGCATTCTTGCCTTAGGCCGGGCGCTGGGTGAAACGATCGCAACGACAATGGTAATTGGCAACCGTCCAGAAATTGTTGCCTCGCTCTTCGCACCATCGTATACGCTTTCCAGCGTTATCGCAAATGAATTTACCGAAGCGACTACCGATCTCTATATCAGTGCGCTCATCGAATTGGGTTTGCTTCTCTTTATCGTCAGCCTCATCGTAAACGGATTCGCACGAATCATGATGTGGACAGTTTTCCGCCGCAGCGCGGCGACATAATTGGAAAGTACCCTTAACGAACGGCCGCTTGGGTTTGAAGAGCGCTCGACGCTGCGGTCGCGCCACTTCTGGAGCGCCGTCGGCGTTGCTCTGACGGCCTTATGCGCAGCAACTGCTGCGCTTGCCCTTCTTTTCATATTGGGATACGTTGCTGCTAGGGGTATGCGCGCGCTAAACTGGGATTTTCTGACCCAGTTGCCCCGGCCAGTAGGCGTTCCGGGCGGCGGCGTCGCCAACGGCATTGCGGGAAGTCTAATCATCGTTGCCATCGCAACGCTCATTGCGACCCCCGTCGGCGTCATGACCGGTATATACCTCGCATTGTACGGTCGAGGCTGGATCGCCGAAGCGATCCGATTCCTCGCCGACGTGCTCTCGGGGATCCCGAGTATCGCTATCGGATTGTTTGCCTACACGCTGCTAGTTGCGCCATTTAAGCATTTCTCGGCGGTGTCAGCGTCCTTTGCATTTGCCATTCTCATGTTGCCGCTCATCATCCGTACGTCGGAAGAAGCGATCCGCACCGTTCCCTTAGTCGTTCGCGAAGGGGCTCTAGCGCTCGGAATGTCGATGTATCGTGCGACGACTTACATTGTTTTGCCGGCAGCGCGACCGGCAATTATCACCGGCCTTTTACTCGCGGTCGCAAGAATCACCGGCGAAACCGCGCCGCTACTTTTCACGGCGTTCGGCAGCCAATTTTGGGAGCTGGATCCTCGCAATCCCATGGCGGAATTGTCGCTTCAGATTTTTACCTATGCAATTTCGCCGTACAAGACTTGGCAAGAACAGGCTTGGGCCGGCGCCCTCTTGCTCATCGTAGCCGTATTTATCGTCAATGTTCTTGCACGTCTCTTATTTAGTCGGCGCGTTGCGGGTATTTGGTGATGGCCGCTTCGCTGGCGCCGGGACCAGTCACCCTTTCGGTTGAAGACTTAGGTGCTTACTACGGCAATTATCAGGCCATTGCTGAGGTCAATCTCGATTTTCGGCCAAGCGCGGTAACCGCTTTAATGGGTCCCTCCGGATGCGGAAAGACGACTTTGCTGCGGTGCATCAATCGCATACATGAAATCACGCCCGGAGCAAGAGTAAGTGGTCGCGTGTTGCTGCGTGGTGACAACATCTACGATAAGGATGTAAACCCAATATCGCTGCGTCGTCACATTGGCATGGTATTTCAACGCGCAAACCCGTTTCCAACGCTCTCCATCATCGATAATGTGACTGCTGCCTTAGGGCGCAAGATATCGCATAGAGATACAATGGAAATTGCCGAGAGCGCGCTGCGCCGCTCTGCGCTTTGGGAAGAGGTAAAGGATAAGCTGAATCAATCAGCGCTACGGCTCTCAGGTGGACAGCAGCAGCGTCTTTGCATTGCCCGCGCGATTGCGGTTGAACCAGAAGTCCTTTTGATGGATGAGCCGACTTCATCGCTGGATCCTATAGGGACCATCGGTATCGAAGAACTCATGGCGTCATTGGCTAAGGATTATACTATCGTCGTTGTAACGCACAATATGCAGCAGGCGGCCCGCATCTCGGACATTTCGGTCCTGATGCTTAGCGGAGCAGACGGCATCGGTCGGGTCATCGAGGTCGGGAACACAAAGAGTTTGTTTACGAAACCGACCGACAGGCGCACCGAAGATTACATTACCGGGCGTTTTGGATAAACGCTGTTCAGCGATTCGCAAAGTGTTCTGCGGACATTAAACAATCAATAATGAGAACTTAATGCGCTTGACCAACAATCAGAGCGTTTCGGACTTCCCCCCACGCAAATCCAGCTTACAATTAGCCAGCACACGTAGCACGGCATAGGGTCACAGCAGCATACGTGAGCGTGCGTAAGGCGCAGTTGATCGCGTCCATTGCCGCTGCTCTCACTACGGCTTCACGCTGAAGCGTTGTATGAAGTCGCCCTGATCGCTCGCCCACACGCCCCAAATGTCGCCGGTCTTGGCGTCGATCGCAAGAGTATGCATTCCCCGCGGTACGTCGATTTGTCCAGCAGTTGAGGCCTCACCCTGCGCGTCTTCGCGTACCAATGTTATTTTACCGGAGCCGGCACAGGCCAACAAATGACGTCCCGGATCGAGGCTGCACTGATCGATCCTTTCAGGCACCGCCACACTGCTAAGGCGTTTTCCGGTTGGATCGTATACCGATAAAACGCCGTTGGATCCCGCAACGATGATGTGCTTGTAATAGGGGTCATACTGTAATGGATGATTGTGCTTGATCTCGGGCGTCGCAATCGTCCGGCGAACCGTTAGCGTCCGGGGATCGATAACGACAACTTCGCTCCGGTCGTCAATGTTTTGATAGACATCGTGCGTGTCAGGATCGACGGCCAAGTATTCCGGTTTATGTCCAGGTAGATCGATAGCGCCGATCTGTTTGAAGGTTTTGGCGTCAACGACGTATATGTGCGTTCCATCGTCCTCGTCGCCATAAATCCGGTCGTTGCTCTCGTCGTAAGCGATTGCATCGATAGCACCGGGCAAATCCACGCTGCGCAGTTCTTTGAGGCTCATTGAATCAATCTCAGATACCGAGCGCGCCAAACTATTCCCAGTAAAAACCCGACCCGTTTGTGGATTGAATGCAACTCCGGCCATAGGTCCGATGCGCACCTGACCGATAAGTTTATCCGTGTCCGCGTCGACGACGAGCAGTGCGCGATTGCCGCTATGAGCGGCATAAACGCGACGCCGTACCGAATCGACCGTGACGTAATCGAACCCGCCGGTTAGCGGGACACGTTGTGGCGGGGCCGCTTGAACAATCGGCATGTATTCATCCTTTCGAATGCGGCTGCGCTATTGGCCGTGCTTCGTTCTATGCCTGCTCCCGATTATGAAACCTTAAGGCGTGCGAGGTCCTCATTTCATCTAGCCATAATTCCCTAGGTGTAGAGGCGTTTTTCAAAGAGCGAGGATCGTTTTCCGCAGACTTAAGGGCCGGCGGCGTTTCATCAGAGCGCTCGCCTGGAAAGAGAAGAGCGCGCTACTCGTGGACTTGTAGCGCTCAGAGCTATACTTGACATTGTCCGGGCTAACGCCCAGTAAGGAGTTCCGTTGGAGGCGTCGGATCGGAAAGAAGTTTGGCGCCGCACGGCTACCACGCTTGTCCAGGACCTTACGCTGATCGTTCAATACCGTTTGACCTTCGAACGCTTCGATCAAATCGCTCGCCAGAAGGAAGCCGTTGCGCAAAGCCTCTTTCGGCAGTATGTTCGAGCGTGGTATGGCGATTCGCTGACGGCAATCCTGCGGCGCCAGTCCGATGCGGACGAGCGGTACGACTCACTTCGGGCACTCCTTGCCGATATGCATACGCGCGGCGACGCATACAGCCGCAAATCCTTAAATGCGCTCTTTGCGGAATTCCAAGACCGCCAACTGACAGAGGGATATTTCAACGATTTCATTACTGAGGAGAACTACCGTGAATTCGCGGATTCATCGGGGCATGCGCTCGACACCGAGAAAATAGGACGTGACATCGCGAAGTTAGAAGATATATCGTGGGATGTTCGTCACGTTATCGAGCGTATGCTCGGGAACCGTGAACGGCGCGGTCTGGAGTCTGATGGCGGATCGGCGCTCGTTCATCTGTACTCGATCGTCGATTGTTTCGAAGAGGTTGCGAAGCGGTATGTCGCACTTTTAACGGGCACGTCGTTTGTTTATCAAAGATCTGCCGATGAACTAAAATGGACGGAGATTTTTACCTTCCCTTGGGTGGCTCCTGATGACGAGTGAATCCCTGCATGCAATAGAATATTCCGTCGCTGCTTCGATTTTGCTTTCAGCAATGATCGGGGAGTTCTTTCGAAGGCGTATAAAGCAAAGTCTCACTCCTCGAGTGCCCCAAAGGCACGAATCGTCGTCTTCGAGTTTGGCCTCAGTCGAGGATCTTCAAAGCACCCTGGAGCACCGGCGCCTTGCTCAGACCGCTCCGGGTCAAGGAACGCCAGGAACTTCGTTAGCAACCGTTGACGACGTTCGATCGGCGTTGGAACGCTCGAGCGAACAAAGAAACCCGCCAACAGTTTTATTAGTGCGTCGAGCGAACGTCGTGCGCAGGCTGTACGTCCATTTAGTCTCGGCGGAAAGAGCATGGAGGCAAGTACTCGATCCCTCAGCCACACCAGGATCGGCGGCCATGAATCGAGCCGAAGAACAGGCCTTACAAGCCACGAATGCGTTTCACGACCAATTCTTATACGACCGAATTTACTTTGCGCGGCATGTCATCAAGGCCATGAGCGAGATCGATACCCTCATTACGGATCTCGCGACGGTTTATGGGGTTCACGGTCGCCGCGCATCGCAACAGGACCGCGATAAACTGTATGGGGCATGGACCAACGTGACGGCTCGCTTGCCGACAATCCGTGAAGAACTGGAATCTGAATTCATGGGGTTGCTTAATGGAAAGCCGTGAGTTGTTTGACGGCAAGTTTTCGTTGCGGATGCGAGCGGAATGGTTAAGCCTGGTGATCACATTGCTACTGGCGCCGAGCGTCTTGGGGCTCGCAGGTGCGTTCCTGCACGAAGCTATCGGGGTCTCGTCTGGAGCGGTGCTTGCGGTCATTGCAATGATTTACGTAACGCTTGCGCGTGGCCAGCTTCTGGGCAGCAGCGTGCTTATTGACAGAGCGCATTTTCCCGAAGTATTCACCGTCGTCGAGCGCTGTGTATCAAGGCTTGGCGTTGCAATGCCGCTGATCTTCGTTCGTGACGATATCGCCGTTCCGATCGTTGCGCTTGGTTTCGGTGAGCCGTATTCTCTCGTGCTTTCCAGTCACTGGCTGCCGCACTTTAAAGACGATGAGCTAACGTTTATGGTCGGTCGTGAAGTGGGACATATTGCCGCGGGCCATACCCGTTTGACATCATTGCTTAGCGCCAATGGAAAGGAGAATGCGCTCGTATCCCTGGTCTTCGGTGCATGGCTTCGCCGAACCGAATATACCGCCGATCGATTAGGTCTGTTGTGCGGCCGTTCTGTCGATGCCGCGCAGCGTGCCATTATGGTCGCCGTCCTACGGAATTTTGCGCGCCACGTTGACCCAAAGGCGTTCGCAACCCAGAGCCGGGAATTTGCCGGAGATTCGGTTTTGCGGATGGGGGAATGGCTTTCGGCGCAACCATATGCGACGCACCGAATGACGCGCTTAGACGACTTTTCAAAGTCGGCTTCGTACGGGTACTGGCAGGAACGCCTTGCTAAACAGCCGGCTGAACGCGCGCTTCCGGCGCCCGTCGCACGTTCCGGACGCGTCGCGCCCCAGGATTGCGCCGGTTTTGGCCGGCGCCTTGGCGCAGGGCTCATTGACATCATCGTTGTGGGCGCGATCTTTGGTTTGCTCGCTGGTCGTGCCGAAACTACCACACATAAGGGGCAGAGCCAAACGGCTTTTGTAGACGCCGCATCAAATGCCGATCTGGCAAAGCTGGCACACAATCCGGCGACCGTCAAGGTTATCCAACGTTTTTTCGGCGTCATTACAACTGATGGGAAGCTCTTCATTTTCCCACTTTTCGGTTACCCGCAAGATTTTTTCATCTACAGCGTACTGCTTATCTCAGTTGTAGGGCAGACGCTCGGAATGATGATTGTTGCAGTAAAAGTGACTACGCGAACCTTTAGCAGGCCGCCGCTCTGGCTGGTGTTGTGGCGCTACGTGGTTGCGCCGCTTGGGCTCCTCAGCTTTCTTATGGGACCACTTGTGCGCATTGAATTGCACGACCGGCTTTCAGGGACGCGGGTTGTCCGTCTCGAGCGCACGTTCGAGCGCAAGGAGGGTGGTACAACCCTCACCACAAACTGAGCGTGGTTCCCGGCGCTCCGCCGGGTTTCACGTGTCTGGAGGTTCTTTTCGCGTGAAAATTGTGGTCACGCTCAAGTTGGTGCCCGACACCAACGCCGAGAAACGCATCGATCCCTTAACGAAGCGACTCGTACGCGCTGGGATTGAGACAGTAATCAATCCTTATGACGAATACGCCTTAGAAGCTGCGCTGCAGCTCAAGGCCAAAGTTGGCGGCGACACCACGGTGTCGATTTTTAGCATGGTTCCCGAAACCGGTAAAGAGACCGTGCGCAAGGCGCTGGCGATGGGTGCGGACGACGCAGTGATACTGAGCGATAGCGCTTTGGAAGGAAGCGACGTATGGAGCACTGCCTTTACAATGGCGCAGGCGTTGAAGAAAATTGGATTTGACTTAATCATTTGCGGTGGATTGTCGGACGACGGAAGCACCGGTGGCGTGCCGGGCGCGCTCGCTGAATACTTGGGTGTGCCAGGTCTCACATATCTGCGTCAGATCGATGTGGCGGACGGCAAAATCAGGGCGCAACGTGAAACAGACACCGGCTATCAAGTGATTAGCGGGCCGTTACCTGCGGTCGTGAGCGTGACGATGGCCGTCGGCGAGCCGCGCTATCCGTCGCTGCGAGGCATTATGGGGGCGAAGAAAAAGACGATCGAAGTTATGTCGTTGGCAGATCTTGGATTGACACAAGCGGTTGGGTCGGATGGCGCGAGAACTGAACTTCTTCACGTTGCTGCTCCCGCGGCCCGCGCGCAGGGCCGAGTCGTGCATGCAACCGATGGGGCCGAAGGCGCAAAGATTATCTTCGAATTTATCAAAGCGAAGAAACTGATTTGATAACGGAATGAAAAATGTTGTTGTTTACGTAGAACATAATGCGGGTCAAACCCGTAAAGTCACTTTTGAACTGGTTACGGAAGGCAGCAAGCTTGCCCATGCTCTCGGCGGTCAGTGTCACGCGGTTGCGCTCGGTCCCGGCGCAAAGGCGGTCGTCGATCAGCTCAAAACGTATGCGGTTGACGTTATTCACCTTACCGAAGACCCCGACATCGATAAATATCTCGTCGATCCATCCGTAGATTATCTGCACGCGGTTGCCCAAAGCGTCGGTCCTTCCCTGATTCTCATGCCGAATACGATGCTTGGCCGAGATATCGGCAGCCGGCTTGCTGCTCGCTTGAATGCGGGGATGACTTCCGACGTTACTGAAATCGTAGTCGCAAATGGAAACGTCAGCTGTGTCTCCCCTAAACTGGGCGGCGTCACAATCACCACGTGCGCGTTCAAGAATGCGCAATACGGCATCGTTGCGGTCCGACCCAATTCCTTCGCCGCTGAACCGGGCGCTGGTGCGGCGCAGGTTGTGGATTTGAGCAAGCCCGCCGGGAAGGCTTATACCATGCTCATCGAGAGCCACGTTGAAGAAGGTGGTAGCGAAATGGGCTTGGAGGAAGCCCCAGTGGTAGTCAGCGGCGGTCGCGGCTTAGGCGGCCCCGAACCATTCACGACACTTCTGCGGCCATTGGCGGACGCTTTGGGCGGAGCGGTCGGCGCGACCCGCGCTGCAGCGGACGCCGGATGGGTCCCCTACAGCCTTCAGATTGGTCAAACAGGTAAGACCGTAAGCCCACAGCTGTACATCGCGTGCGGGATTTCCGGAGCGATTCAGCACAAAGTTGGAATGCGCACCGCCAGCACGATTGTTGCCATCAACAAAGATGCGGGCGTGCCGCTAACAGAATTTGCCGATTTGTTTGTGGTCGGCGACGCCTTTGCGATCGTACCAGAACTAACTAGGTTGGTTGCTGACGCTAAGGCCGAGCACGTGTAACGAACCCAGCTCGATACTCGTTTACTTTCAGATTACCGCGCCGCGACCGGCAGCGGCCGCTGAGAATAGGATACAGCATTTTGATCCAGCCTTTTGTTCGCGTAGGATTGGTTTTCGTTCTTTTTGGCATGGTACTAGCCGGTTTTGGCACGCCGGCAGTTGGTGCGAAGCGACCTGCTCCGACGGCGTCACCCTCAGAGTCGCCTGCGCCCTTGCCGACCGCCACGCCCGAGCCACCCGACAAAGCGATCCCGCGGCTACAAGCTAAAATTAAAGCCAATCCGAACGATCAGCAATCCAAGGTTGACTTGGCGGCGCAGTTCGAGACGATCGGACGGCCCGACCTTGCCCTGCAATTGACGCAACAGGCGATAACCGGCGGAAGTAAAACGGCGCAAACATATTTCTTGGATGGAGTCGCCAGTCAGCAAGTTGGACGACTGGAGGCGCGTGCGCTTTATGACTTCGAACAAGCTTCTAACCTTGAGCCGACCAACTCGCAAGTATTGCTCGCGCTGACCGACGCGTATCTTCGCCAAAAGCGCAATGCAGATGCGGAGCGTGTGGCAAAGCGGGCGCTCACATTCAATAAAGATGACGCGCGTTCTTACATAAACTATGGCTTAGTGCTTGCCCAAGAGCAGAAGTACGATGATGCCCGAGCACAGTTTGAATCAGCTTTAAAAATCAATCCAAAGGATGCGGGTCCCGTTGTTCTGGAAGCAAAGTCCTACGTCGATCAAAAGTCGGTCACGCTGGCCTTGCAGACCCTCGACCGCGCGTTGCAAATCGATCCAAAGAGCGTGGAAGCTACGGTTAACAAAGCCCGTCTGCAGGCTAGCCAGCACGATGTCGCACATGCGGTGCTGACGTACGAAGGAGCGCTTTCGCTCGTGAACGATGCCGACGCTAAAGCGGCGATCATTGACGAAGAAGCAGCTTTCCTCGCCTCTGAGAAGAAAACAAGCGAGGCGGATACGGCATTTAAGCGAGCCATTAGTGAATATCCCAACGTTCTGCGCGCGCACGTTGCTTACGGCGATTATTTAGCACAAACAAACCAAGTAGGGAAAGCGGAAGCGGAATGGACCCTTGGGCTCGGACCCAACAAGGACAACCGTGAAGCCCTCGGGCGTTTGGGCGAATACTATTTGCGTACAGGCAAACCACAAGCTGCCGTGACCAGCCTTAAGAGATTAACCGAAATTGCGCCCGATCCGACCGCCCTCAATTTGCTCGGGCAAGCCTATGCGTACACTCGTCAATACGATAAGTCGAAGGATGCATGTTTGAAGTCATTTTCGCTTGTGAAGCAACCGAGTTCGCTTGGCTGCGTCGCTGCGGCTGACTTTGAACTAAAAAACTATAAAGAATCCGCCAAAGTCTTCGATGTGCTCGATCGCAGCGTTCATCCTTTTCTGGATGCAAATCCGCAGCTCGTTTTTATCATGGGCAAGGTGTATGAAAATACAAATCAAAGAACGAAAGCGCTTGCCGCGTACAAGCGCTTTTTAGGTTTCATCCGTCCGACTTCGCCCGCTTACAAACAAGTCCAGCGGCTAATCGCCAATCTCAATAAGCCGGCTGCGGCCGCCACGGCACGACCGAAGCACAAGTAAGGCGTGCTGCTCGTCTATGACGAGATCTACGGCAATCACTTGCGCGGAATTCCCCATCCGGAATCGCCCAATCGCGTCGAGGTTGTCGCGGCCCACCTGCGTAAAATGGGCTTGTTCGAGGAGCAAGTTCCCGCGCGCGATGCAGCCGATGACGAAATAACCCTCGTTCACACGCCGGCGTATCTGGAGCGCGTAAAGCGCGATGTCGCCGGATTACAGCATGCGGCCGGATATCTTTCGACCGGCGACACGGTCGTTGACGAACATTCGTTGGATGTTGCCCGCCGTGCGGCTGGCGGAGCGATCGCGGCCGTCCAGGCAGCCACGCTGCACAAGCGCGCCGTATTTGCGATCGTGCGTCCACCCGGGCATCATGCCGAGTCATCGCGCGGGATGGGTTTTTGTGTCTTCAATAACGCCGCCATTGCCGCGCGAGCTTTTCTCAAGGAACATGGTGGCCGCGTGCTGATCGCAGACTTTGACTACCATCACGGCAACGGCACGCAGAATGCAAGCGGCAAGGGCATATCGTATATGTCGAGCCA
>JALYZK010000049.1 GCA_030945705.1 Vulcanimicrobiota bacterium
GGGTTCCGATGCGCGAAATCGCCCTGACCAACGGTGAGCGGCATTACGTGTACGACACAAGTGGACCGTACACAGATCCCGCGCTTGTAACGGACGTTCGAAGCGGCATCTTACCGCTTAGGGATCAATGGATTGCCGACCGGAACGATAGTGAAGAATTGCAAAGCGCGTCCTCGATTTACCGGATCGCGCGCCAGGCAATGCCCGAATTGGACTCTTTACGCTTCATCTCGACGAGAAAGCCGCGCCGGGCGCAGCCGGGAAAAAACGTGTCCCAGATGCATTATGCTCGACGTGGCCAGATCACGCCGGAGATGGAGTTCATTGCCATCCGCGAAGGCGTTCAGCCGGAGTTCGTGCGTGAGGAAGTTGCGCGCGGGCGCGCCGTTATTCCGCTAAACATAAACCATCCCGAAAGCGAGCCGATGATTATCGGCCGGAACTTCCTGGTCAAGATTAACGCCAACATCGGCAATTCGGCGGTGGCTTCCTCAATTGAGGAAGAGGTTGACAAGATGACTTGGGCGACGCGCTGGGGCGCAGACACAGTCATGGACCTTTCCACCGGAAAAAATATTCATGAAACCCGAGAGTGGATCTTGCGCAACTCTCCGGTTCCGATTGGGACGGTGCCGATTTATCAAGCGTTAGAGAAAGTTCACGGCAAAGCAGAAGAGCTAACGTGGGAGCTTTACCGCGACACGCTCATCGAGCAGGCGGAGCAAGGCGTCGACTATTTCACGATTCACGCTGGAGTGTTACTAAGCTACATTCCTCTTACTGCGCGGCGCGTGACGGGCATCGTATCACGTGGGGGTTCCATCCTTGCCAAATGGTGTCTTGCCCACCATGCGGAAAATTTCTTGTATACGCACTTCGAAGACATTTGCGAGATCATGAACGCGTATGATGTCAGCTTTTCGCTCGGCGATGGTTTGCGTCCCGGCTGTCTCGCAGACGCAAACGATGAAGCCCAATTCGGCGAACTGGATACGCTGGGAGAACTGACGCAAATTGCCTGGAAGCACGACGTGCAGACGATCATCGAAGGACCCGGGCACGTTCCCATGCATCTCATTAAAGAAAACATGGAACGTCAGCTCGAGACGTGCCATGAAGCGCCATTTTATACCCTTGGCCCGCTGACAACGGACATCGCACCTGGTTACGATCATATTACCAGTGCCATAGGCGCCGCGATGATCGGGTGGTACGGGACGGCGATGCTGTGTTACGTTACGCCCAAAGAGCATCTGGGTCTGCCGAACAAGCAAGACGTCAAAGATGGTGTGATCGCATACAAAATCGCCGCCCACGCTGCAGACGTAGCTAAGGGACATCCAACCGCGCAGCATTGGGACAACGTGCTTTCAAAGGCGCGATTCGAGTTTAGATGGGAGGATCAGTTCAATCTGGCCTTGGACCCCGATACGGCCCGCGCGTACCATGATGAAACGCTGCCCGCCGAGGGTGCAAAAGTGGCGCACTTTTGCTCGATGTGCGGCCCGCACTTTTGTTCCATGAAAATTACCCAAGAGGTGCGCGAATACGCCCAGCTCGGTATGCAGGAAAAGGCTGCTGAGTTCGCCGCCGCAGGACATGAACTTTACGTGCCCACCAACTGAAGCGCTTGCTCTAGAGCCGTGTGATATGGACGGCTTGTGGGTATAGCCTGCAGGGTAAAGTTACGGGAGGAATACGTTGGACGCGATAGGCTTACTCAAGAAAGATCATGCTAAAGTGAAGGCGCTTTTCAAAGAGGTCGAAGGCCTTAGTGATCGTGCGGGAAACGCACGGCAGAAATTATTTGGACAAATCGACCAGGAGCTCGAACTGCACGCGCAGGTTGAGGAACAAGTTTTTTATCCCGCTTTTAAGAAAAAAGCAAGCAAAGATAGCGAAAAAAAAGACGAGGTGCTGGAAGCTTACGAAGAACACGCCCTCGTCAAACATCTGCTCGGCGAACTAAAAACACTTGAACCCAGGGATGAAACATATAAAGCGAAGCTCAGCGTGCTCATGGAATTGGTACTGCATCACGTCAAAGAAGAAGAATCGGAGATGTTCAAAATGGCCCGCGAGCTCTTCAAGCCTACCGAACTCGAAACGTTAGGCCGCCAGTTGGAAGAAGCAAAACAAATGGCGGGAGGGCCTGTTTAAGCATGCTTCACGCCAGGTCCCATCACGGGCGCAATACGTTATCCTGAGGTAAATGGTCATTATGACGTAAATGTCATCCTCGGCCCGTCGAAGGATGCTTCGTGGTGCGCGCCATGCTTCGAGAGCCTCCGCATGACACTGTCTGCCTGCGCATAACAATGTAAGCCGAGCACGGGATTTGGGGCGTTGCTAGTCGCTCTTTTTCTTTGCTTTCTTAAATGCTTTAATGCCCTCCGCGATCGCTTCCATCGCTTTGTCCTTCGATTGCACTCCTTTGAATTCCATCTGATTGCCTTGTTCTGCGGAATATTCAATGAGAAACCGGCATAAGCTATGGATGAGTTCTTCCGGTAGATCGCTCACATCATCGTACTTGTCGGTGGTTAAGGCCGTTCCGGACATGCGCACGGAGCACGCGATAATCCGATCATTTTGTACTGCATTCTTATCTATCCGTATGATTCCAAGAATTCGCGCTTTGACGAGGCAGCCCGGAAATGTCGGTTCGTCTTGTAGAAGCAAGATGTCCAGAGGGTCTCCATCGTGGCCCAACGTGCGGGGGATGAAACCGTAGTCATACGGCCACTCTAAACCACTTGCAAGGGTGTGCTTGAGCATAAAAATGCCGATTTTTGCATCGAACGCATACTTGTGGCGGGTCTTCTGAGGCGTCTCCATGACGGCGTACACCACATCGCCGTTTTTTTTCTTGGCCTCCTCCGGGAACGTAGGAATCTTGTCGTAGTGTAGGTTAGTGTTGGTGTCGTTCATGAATCCTTTCCGCTAGCAGCTCCGCGTTCATCGGCAGTTGCCTCACCGTGCATTAGCCAGCATAAGGCAACCGCGATACCTGCACCCAATAAGGGCGCCAATACATAGATCCAGCTATACTCCATCATTCCGCTTACAAACTGCGGCCCAAGCGAACGCGCCGGATTCATCGATGCGCCGCTGATCGGACTAGCGAAAAGTCCGCATAAGGCAATGGTGCCCCCGACCGCAATTGCCGCGTGTGGTCCAATTTGGGGTTTTTCCTCGGCCGTACTGATAATAACGAAGACCAGGATCATAGTCAGCAAAGTCTCCACTGCAAGAGCGAGCCCTACAGTGACGCCGGGACCCGGTTTTGACGCACCCTGGGGTAAGAGAGCGCCGAAGAACGCTTTGAGTAAGAGGGCGGCGAGGATGGCGCCAACAAGTTGTGCGATAAGGTAACCCGGCACGCGCCTGAACGGAAACACACCCCTGAAGTAAAAAGCAAGTGTAACCACCGGATTGATATGCGCGCCGGAAACCTCACTAATCGAATAGATCATCGCCATCACCAACAATGCCGGGGAAATGTACTTGGCGACATGACCGATTTTGTGCTGACTGGCAACGTCGATGATTTCGGCGCCTGCTGCCACGAACGTCAATAAAAACGTGCCAAACAGCTCTGCCGAAAGTTTTTGGACTTCAGAAGGCTCTATTTGTCGCTGTCGCTTCAATATTCTACAAGAATAACCACGCGGACGGGGTCTTAAACATTCTTAATGTATTGGGTCCTAGTGAATGCGGTGTTCCGCCACTGAATAGCTCCACGCGATGAGCGCAATCATCAGTAAGAAGGCCGCGAGCGAGGCGAATCCCAAGGCGCGTTTAGCCTTCGAGCTCATCGTATAGCGGCGCATAGCGCCTCAGTGCGACGTGCACCGGGCAGATGCTTGCCAGGGACTGACGTTTTGGCTGAGAAGACGAGGCTAGGCTTATGCGATTGGTCCGTGCGCCACTTATGGCAGGCTTGCTTTTTGTTTTCGGGGGAGTTTTATCTACCCCGACTTCTGCGTTAGCCGCTAAGGCGGCTCTACTCCCGTCGGCTTCAACCGTTAACGTCTACGCGCACGTTTTGCGGAATATCAATCCACATCTGCAGCAAACTCAAAGCCGTGATCTCGCTGCACACGTTCTGGTCAATGCAACGCGCTGGAACATCGATGCCAATCTCTTGGTGGCGCTGGTAACCGTTGAATCGCGCTGGCGGCCACATGCTCGATCGCGCGTGGGTGCATTAGGTTTAGGGCAATTGATGCCCGGCACGGCGTCGAGCTTGGGCGTTAATCCCCGGAATGCCTTTCAGAATTTGCTTGGCTGCGCGCGCTATTTAAGTTTACTTATTGCACGCTATGAGTATCATCCGAATCATTATGCGCTGGCATTCGCGGCCTACAATGCCGGCCCCAAAGCGGTCCAGCGCTACGGTGGTGTTCCGCCCTATCGCGAGACTCAGCATTATGTGGTTCGCGTCATGCGTATGTGGCGCCACCTTGCCACCATTGTCCATATGCCAAAGATAGACACTTTAGCGCCGGTCGCACAAATCAGCCCCCGCATTCAAGGCGTGTATCCGGTACCGGATGGGCCCACGGGCATTGAAGCAACCATTGTTCCAGAACGTCATCTTTAGCTTGGCGGCTGCGTAAGTCTCAGGCGTTTTCGCCGAAATAGGGGCATTTATGTTGCGGTTTACCTGCAGCCGCCCACCATATCCACGCGATAAGGACGAACTGCAGAGGAAGGCGTAACCAAAGTACCCACGCGTGGCCGGCTGCAACGAACCGCTCAGCTCCAAGTGCCATTGTGACGTTTGCCGGAAAAACCGCAATCAGCAGCGCAATCAATCCAAGGGCCGCGAGACGCCGGGTCGCAGGAATGAGCAACCCTGCTCCGCCGGCTATTTCGCACGCTCCGCTTACCAAAACAAGGGACCGATGCCACGACAAAAACGACGGCATCATGTGCATGTAATAGGGCGTCAAGATAAAATGCAGCGCACCCGCCACAATAAACAGAGTGGTCAGCGCGTTCAGCGATAAACGCCGCGCCATACACCCTGATACCTTCGGAACTTTTTTAATACAAGGGCCGTTGGTCGTGCATCCATACTTTATTCAAGGAAATACAACATGAAAATCATTCACAACACAATCATAGGGAGCATAGCATCGGCATTTCTCCTACTGGGAGGTCTTCCAGCGGCTGCTTCAACATCCATCGTTGGAGGGGCGTTCGCGCCTTCAAGCAACATCGGGAAGGTCAATTCAGTTGGCGCCGTAGTGACGACCGCCGTTCCGGGCGTTCCGTTTGTTAGCGCTCAAGTACAACCTCAAATCTCATTGGCCGCTCCAATAGCGCCAGGCTCACGATATGCACTAACCGGTGAAGTGGAAACAAAAGGCGACACGTCCATCGGCATTGGTGCGGGGATCGGAAGACTGCGTAACAACGGCAAAGTGGGATTCGTGTACGACTTCATTGGCGCCGCAAAAGTAGCTCCTCACACCTCAGTTGTAGCCCGCTATTATGCGGGTGAGACCAGTGCGATCGGAACAACGGGCTTCCTCGGGTTGAAGTTCTCTATCTAAACTCGATGAACGGGGAAAAGAGCCACGCTCCGGCGGGGCTCTTTTTTTTTGCGCGTAAGAATGGCAAGTGGAATTAAAGATTGATTTGACGGGCCGTAACGTTCTTCTGACCGGAGGGTCTAACGGCATTGGTGCTGCAACCGTGAGGCGGCTGCACCAAGCCGGGGCCCGAGTTTTCTTTACGTATCACACCGATGAGTTTGCTGCGCGAGCTTTACGCCAAGAACTAGGAGATCGTGTAGTGTTCGCGCAGTGCGATTTAGCCAGCAGCGCGTCACTGCCGGACCTCGTTTCGTCCTGCGTTGCGACCTTGGGGACTCTGGACGTGCTCATCAACAATGCCGCCATATTCGCGCCGAACCCATTTGACGGTACCGATTACGAAACGTGGAGAATCGGATGGGAACAGACGTTTGCGGTTAACTTGTTCGGGGCGGCAAACCTCGCATTTTTGGCCATGCGCGCAATGCGCCCTTACCGGCGCGGAAAGATCATAAATATAGCCTCTCGTTCAGCGCATCGTGGCGAATTACGGTTCCCTGACTACGGTGCCAGCAAGGCAGCTCTCGTAAACTTAACGAAGTCGCTGGCGCGCTCTTGTGCGAACGATGGGATCATCGCCATTGCCATTGCGCCCGGATTCATTGAGACGGAGATGGCTTTTGAGGAATTAAAACTTCGGCGCACTGAAGTTGAGGCTGAAATTCCTTCTGGGCGTATCGGGACGCCTGACGAAGTCGCTTCCATGGTTGCCTTTTTTGCTTCAAATTTGGGCGATTATGCCAACGGAGCGACCATCGATGTCAACGGGGGCAGCTACGTGCGCTGAGCATGGCGTTTTTTATTCCTTCCATGGGTCGTCTATCAGGGCGCGCTGCATGTTCTTAGGAAAAAGGCCATGTGGATGCATTTTGACCCACTGATCGGCACGAATCGCTAGAAATTCAAAATCATGATACTGCGCGTCCCCGCGGTTACGTCGCATAAGTGCAATGACGGGAACCAATATGCGCCAATAATACGAGATGAGTTTGCCGAAGAGATCCATGAAGGTGGCTTCGCCGACAAGTCCATTTTTTACGAGCGTTCCTATTGCATTGAACCAGTTGCAAACGGTGATTTCTGGATGGGCTTGAGCATCGATGAAACCCAGTGCGGCCAGTTCCGCGCGGTAATGCTCCTCCGACAGCCTAGCCGCAATTTCTTTCTGAACGTAGCAGAGAGCGCTTTGCATTTCGGGGCTTCTGAAGTCTCGTTCCAGTGAAAGCAGGGCGTCGAGCTGATTGCTAGCTCGCAGATGTCGCAACTGAATCAACGCAGCAACGGCCGTTCCACCCACCACGATGAAAGTTCCGACCGAAGCGATAGCAGTTAAGTACTCCGCGGATATCATCGTAGACCGGCGCTAGATTTTAAGAATCCTGTCAGACAGGCGTAAGCAACGTTGCGCTTAACTCTATGTCGACGTTCCCGCGCAAGGCATTAGAAACGGGGCACGCGGCCTCAGCTTCACGAGCAATTTCTTGGAACTTCGCTTCATTTAGCTCCGGCACATTGCCTCTGCTCTCCAGACGCATTCGCGTTATGGCAAATCCACCTCCCGCTTGTGGCGCAATCGAGCAGATTGCATGGGTCTGGATGCTGCGCGGATGATACCCGTGATTGCCCAAAACCAGAGACAATGCCATGCTGTAACAGCCGGCATGAGCCGCTGCAATGAGTTCCTCCGGATTCGTCCCCGGCGCGTTCTCGAACCGCGTTGCGAAGCTGTACGGGGTTTCTTTCAGTACCCCACTTTTCGAGCTAAGCTTGCCGTGGCCGCCCTTAAGATCTCCGTCCCAAACCGCGTTAGCTGCACGATCGATTGCCAATTACCAGACCTCCCAGATGTACGAATTACAGTTATATTCCACGTAACGACGCGAACCCTTACGCGCACCGTCGGGAAAATATTGACAGCGCGACGATCGCGGCAGCGCATGCCGAGAAAGCCGCGAGGATCATCGTCCAACGAAACCCCGCAAGGAACGCCTGTTGTACCGTCGATGCTATCGCTTTTCGCTCGTTTGCTCCCACATTTTTTGGCAAGTATCCCGTAACCAGCAGGTCGCGATCGTGCTGAAGTGTTGCGCGGCTTTGCGTTGTCAGTGCAAGGCGGGCGATGGCCCCATCATAGGTCTTATAGAAGGCGGATGTTAGAACGATACCGAGCACGGCCACGGCGAGGAGCCCGGCGGTTCGCGCGATCGCGTTGTTGATTCCTGAGGCGATTCCCGCATGAGCGCTTTCGATGGAGTTCATAACCGTCGCCGTCAGCGGAGCGACGAATGTCGCTGCGGCCAACCCTAAGACTACCGAGGCTGGAAAAAAGGATGTCCAATAGCTGCGCCCTTGACCTGTAGAAGCAAAAAGTAGAAAAGCAACAGCCGCAAGAATTGCTCCAACGAACAATATAATGCGCGGTCCGATGCGAGATTGCAGCGCTCCGCTAAAGCGTGAAAGCAGAAAGAGCAGAACAATCATGGGGAGCATCGCCGCACCGGCTGAAGTGGGGCTGTAATGCTGGACGTTAATCAGGTTGAATGGAATAAAGAACATACTCCCGCCCAAACCAGCGTAAAGCAGTAAGGTGTACGCATTTGCACCGGAGAACTGCACCGACTGAAAAAATCGCAGGGGCATCATCGGGGCAATAGCGCGCTTCTCGTACCATACAAATACCCCAAGCAGGCACACCGACAAGATTCCTACAGCGGCAGATGTCAAGGACGGCCCGTGCCCTTGTGAGGCAATCAGAGCATAGACCAGCCCACCAAGACCAACAGACGCAAGCAGCGCCCCGAGGACATCGACCGCGGTACTCGCCGACTCGTCGCGACTCTCGTTCACATGACGTAGGGTTAGATAAACGACGGTAACGGCGACAGGGATGTTGATCAGAAACACCCATCGCCACGAGAAATGTTGCGCAAGATACCCGCCCAGGACCGGTCCGACAGCAGTGCTGATTGCTGAAAATGCCGACCAGGTTCCGATGGCTTTCCCCCTTTCCCGCTCCGCGAACTGTGCGCTAATTAAGGCCAGGCTTTCGGGCACCAACAAGGCCGCGGAGGCACCTTGCAAACATCGTGAGGTAATCAGCTGGACCATGTTCGTGGAGAGTGCGCAGCCAGCCGAAGCCAAGGCGAACATAATGGTGCCTATTACGAACATGCGGCGCCGTCCGTAGACGTCGCCAAGCGCGCCCCCCACCAAGATCAACGCTGAGAGAAAAAGCGCATAACCTTCAACGATCCACTGCGCCCCGCGAGCATCCGCATGAAGGTCGCGTTGAAGCACGGGAAGCACGACATTGACGGCCGTGCCGTCGATGGAAGGCATGGCGGAGCCCAGGACCGCCGCAACAAGTACCCACGTTGCAGTGGCAACGGCTAGACGGCGTCGCTTAGGTGATCGTACCGCGACTCGCTCGCAGGGATGCTCGATAAATATCGCCACGTTAGGCTGTTATACAGTTGGACACAACGAAAAAGCCGCTAGTGCGTGTGCATTCAATGGGGGTCCTGCGAATACGGCGGCACTTCTTCCCGTCACGAACGCTTCGCAGAAGAGAGGCGAATGAGTCATAGGGTGGTTTTGGACGGCGGCCTACTGTTTCTCTTCAGTGGTATACTAAGAGTTATGAATGATCCAATTAATCCAGATTCGACCGAAGAGAGTCCACCTCCAAATGAAGTGCCGGGTCAGCCCGAAGAGTATGAAACGGATCCCGACTCTGAAGCGCTGCCGGAAGGTTAACGTCGGACCCGCGCACCGTACGTTTACGTGCTCCACTCCCACGTGTTCCAAAACGGCGTTGTCGCATGAGCCGGTTTGTAGTTGTGAAAGTCGGTGTTGATCAGGCTCAAATCGCGTTGGTACCAGAGCACAATAATGGGCAAATCGGCGGCAACGGCCTCTTGTACGCCGGCGTACGCGGCTTTACGAGTGGCTCGATCGTAATGCGATAGACCGCGTTGCAGCGCGGCATCGACTGTCTTGCTGCAATAATGGTAAATGTTCCAACCCGCGGGCGGCGCCATCGCGCAGCCGAAGAGAATCGAATCATCCGGGTCCGTGCCATTCGACCAATTTTCGAATACGACATCGAATTTTCCCGATTGCTCGATTCCGCCGCTGCCTAAGGTGGCATAGAGTTCCGCCGAAGGGAAGTTCTTTATGGCAGCCTCCACACCGACTTCGCGCCACTCTTGTTGGACGAGCGTTTCGGCCTCGGTAGCTGTTGCGGATCCGGTAAAACCCACGAGGGTTAGGCGTAAGGG
>JALYZK010000076.1 GCA_030945705.1 Vulcanimicrobiota bacterium
AGGTGTAAATTATTTTCGCCGGCTCGCGGAAAGTTGGATTGCGCTCAAGTGCCATGCCGCACTTGGGACAGCTCCCCGGCGTATCGCTTTCCACGCCATCGCACATCGGGCAGAAGTATTTCTTTGCGTGCTCGTCCTCGTCCTTCGTCCTCGATTTCTCTCTCATGCTGGCACGATTAAAGGACGTGGACGAGGACGACGACGAGTGAGTACGCGGCAGCATTCGCGGGATCAACTTCTATCCCGCAGACCGAATCGTGCACTGTTGTTCCTATTTTCGTTTCTGCTCCAAATCGAATATGGTGCCGCTACGTTCGTCCAACATGCAGCAACGCACTAATATGAAAAAGACCATCACAACTACAGCGGCGGCGATCTTGAGCCTTGCCGGTTTCGCATTCACAGCTGCTGCCCACGATCACGACGAGGACGTTTCGCAGCAACAACAGCCCGTTTACGATCAGCCAGTTTACGATCAGCGCGGAGACGATCGACGGCCGGACTACGGCGACCACCGCACCTTTGAGCATCGGCGGCACGACGGTCTGGGCGAGCTGCAGCGCGATGTCGACCACATGAACGGGATGATGGCGCATGTTGACCGCGAGATGCGCGAGTATCGGGCCGGTCGCCACATTTGGAGCGAGTACGGACATCTTCGCGCCGAGGCTGCGCAATTGAATAATCAATTCCGCCGTGGAGAACAGTATTACGATCGGCGCCGACTGCGCGCCGAAATCGAGCACATGCATGGCGAGCTACACCACATCGAGCAGGAGCTTCATGTGCGCGCCGAGGGTTATTATCAGTGGCGCTAAGTAGTCGGCTCCTTCACCGTTAACAACATCAGCAACCGTCCGCTGAAGTCATCCGTCGGGCGGTTTTAGTTTTCGCGAAGCTTAGTTCGCGTTCGATCAGCAGGGAACCTTTTCATCATCGACAATCCCTCTGTCGGAACCATCAATTCCGCCGCTTCCGCGGAGATAATTCCCTTCTCGGATAAGCAAACCATAAAAGGAGCCCAGCAAAAAAGCGCCAGCCGCGCAAACGCCAGTGCCTTTACGCGGTAACGCGGCGTAACGGCTCGGCAGCAACGACCGCCTTCCTACCCCTTTTAGAAGCCGGGAAAGAGATAAAATTGTTTGTCGGTCGCTCCGATGTAGATCTGCCCCGCGGACCCGAGAGCCGGTGAAGAATAACCACCCTGAAGCGGGGAAAAGGCGAGTAAGGTGAGGTTCAAATCATAGGTGAATAGACCGGAGATTGTGCTGATATATAAATACGAGCCCCCAACAGCCGGTGAAGCTTGGGTCGGCCCCGCTATTTCGACCTCGCCCTCCACTTGACCGGTAGCGATATCAATTTTGGTCAGGAATTGTTTGCTTACGGAATAAGCCTTCAGTCCACCCGACGTCATCAAGACCGGTGAAGTATACAGATCGCCCGCCATTGCATGTTGCCATTTTTGGTTACCATTTGTGATGTCGTAAGCGGTGAAATTTCTGTCGGAATCGTTGATCAAAGCGGTTCCGTCCAAAGATATGGCAGGCGACCCGTAATATTTCTCGTTACCGTCGCCACTGTCTGCCGAACCCAATGGCCTTAACCCTGGAACGTCGGCCGAAGTGTTTCCTAGAGTAAGCAGATAGAACATCACTGCACAGCGGTTTGCCGGTAGTACCAGGTAATACTGGCCATTGACGAGGCGTATCCCCACTGACGGGTCGGAGACACTCGGAATTATAATTCCACCGATCTGAAAACCGGGCTCACCACCCCCTTCTACCACCGCACAAATCTCGTCGTCTTTAAGTGTCTGCCCCTTTTCGTTCGCGATTATCAAGTGAGTGAAACTGCCTGTGCACGCTTCGAAGATCAAGCAGCCCCCCGAGGGATCAGCTAGAATTTTTGGAGAAGAAACCGTCTTAGTATTAGTTAATGCGATGTCGAAAATCGGCGGCGTTTTTAAGTCGGCCGAGAAGGCGAGGAGGTGCCCGCCTGTGCCGTCGGTTTTCATTTGCGCGACGTAGACATGCCCGTTCTGATCCACCGCTGGGGTCGAGAGAATTCCGTCTAATTTCACCTTCCCCAAAACGGCCAGCGAATCGCCGGACAAGTGAACGAGTTCACCCGACGGAATTTTGTCCGAGCCGGTTGATGTGCCCACGTAGACACTCCCATCGAGCGCGAGCACGGGTGAAGAAGAGTCGACCCGGCCAATGATAGCGGTCGCACTACTCTGTTTCGCGATTGCACCCCCAAAGCTCTGACCGGAATTGGCCACATCGGCGTTAATCTGCGACCAAGCCGGTGCGGTCGATGTCTTGCCGCAACCGGAGGCCAAGAGGCCAGCGGCGCTTGCAAGGGTCGCGCCACACAATCGAAATAGAACGTTCACGTGCGTGATCGAAGCCGCTATTAAACAAGCGGATCAAATCGCGAAATGCCGCCGTATGCAATCAAAAGTCATCCGAGGTCGCCTTTGGCTTCCGCTTCGCGGAGTTTCGCATCTTCCTCAACCGCGTGAGGTGAGGCTTAAACGGACTTCCTCCTTTAGCCTTTCCACTTTCTAATTTCTTTTGTTTTTCCGATTCGCCGGATAAAACGGCCCCGCAATGCCCGCGAAGCCTTCCGCAGTCATCGACACGCGCGTCATCTACTGCGGCGATAATCTCGACCAGTTGCGCAAGCTGCCGGACGGCTGCGTTGATCTGATCTACATCGACCCGCCGTTGAACCCGAACCGCAACTACAGAGTCTGTTCGCTTACCAGATGAGCGCCTTTGACGACGCACACCGAATCGTCTGTGAGCTAGCAGCGAGTTTTCGTGCTCACGAGAGCAGATACTTGTCGCCGGGCTATCAAGAGGCAGAAGTCCGGAAGGACTTCATCGATAAATTTTTCATCGCACTCGGTTGGGACGTAAATCACGACACGCAGAAGAACCCGTACGAGCAAGAAGTAAAAGTTGAACGTGGGACCTACGAAGGCCGGGCGCGCAAACGCGCGGATTACGCGTTCTTCCTTGCGCCGAATTTCCGCGACGTGCGCTTTTTTGTGGAAGCAAAGAAGCCGTCCCGAGATTTCGGCACTCCCGAACACTATTTTCAGACCCTGTGCTACGGCTGGGGCAACAAAAGCGCACCGTTTTCAGCGCTCACAAGTTTCGATGATTTCCACATTTTAGATTGCCGCTTTAAACCGAATATCAATGACACTCTGAGCCGCTTAGTCGAACGCTTTTCCTACACCGACTATCCTGACACAGAAAAATTTTCACGTATTTACTGGTTGTTTTCTCGCGAGGCCGTGGCGAATGGATCATTGGAAAAATTCGCGGCCGCCCGCCCTAAGCCCAAAAGCAAAACCTTCCGGCGGGGCTTGTTTAAAGGAGGCGATGTTAGCCTTGACGATGATTTCCTCGAAGAACTGGACGGCTACCGACAGAAGCTAGCCCAAGCCTTCAAGAAAAAGGACCCCGATCTTAACAGCGAGCTTCTTACTGAAGTCACCCAGCGCACACTCGACCGCCTTGTTTTCACGCGCTTCCTCGAAGACAAGACGATCGAACCACCGCAAGTCGAAAACTTCGGCAAGCAGGACGGCGTATGGGAAGATTTCATCACCGCGTCGCTCAGACTCAATCGCAAGTACAATGGCATTGTTTACAAAGAACATGCCAAGCTGGACGCACCAGGTTTTGAACCTGAAGGGCAAGCCTTCGCTCGCATCTGCGAGGAACTATCCGACCCGACCTCCCCTTACAACTTCAACACTATTCCCATTCACATTTTAGGTAGCATCTACGAACGCTTCCTGGGCAAGGTTATCTCCGATGACGCGCGAGTCGTGGAGAAACCGGAAGTTCGCAAGGCAGGCGGAGTTTATTACACGCCAGAGTACATCGTTCGCTACATCGTGGACAATACTGTCGGAAAATTGATCGAAGGCAAATCGCCCGCGCAGGTTGCCGAAATGCGCTTTGCCGACATTGCCTGCGGCAGTGGTTCATTCTTGCTAGGCGTGTATGACTTACTACTGCGCTACCACACGAAGTATTACAACGAGAATCCCGGCAAAGTAAAAAAGGGCGACTGTGTAACTCGCGACGGCAACCTCCATCTCTCCATCCAGGAGAAACGAACGATCCTGACCAATAACATTTTCGGCGTGGACATTGACCGGCAGGCGGTAGAAGTCGCGCAACTCTCGCTCTATTTGAAATTGCTGGAAGATGAAACCATCGGTTCGACCAGCGATTTTCAGACGGAGTTTCACTACACCCTGCTACCGGCCCTCGAAAAGAACATCGTGTGCGGCAACTCGCTCATCGGCGCGGACATCATGTTGAATGGCGAGTTAAGCGAAGAAGAGGAAAAGAAACTTAACCCAATGGATTTTGAGCAACGATTCCCAGAAACAATGAAGCGCGGTGGGTTTGATGTCATTCTCGGGAATCCCCCGTGGATCTCATTGTCAGGTAAATTCGGAAACGAGTTTCTGCCACGTGTCGCGCAGGATTACCTAATCTCGAAATATGAAGGGAACACATACATGCCGAACATGTATGAGTACTTTGTTGCAAGAGGACTAACACTAACCAGAAACGGCGGGCTCTTTGGTTATATCGTTCCCGACCGCCTCGGTTTTAACTCGCAGTTTATTCGCCTTCGCAAACGTATTCTAGACGAGACGCAGATTCGATCCCTATGGTACAAAGTTCCTTTTCCTGGAATTACCGCCGATACGTTGGTTTATGTGTTTTCCAAACAGGCAGCGAGAAGCTCACACGAGGTCGAAATCTCCGAATACGGCCAGCCGCCAGGCTTTAGAAAACAGTCCGACTTGGTGACACAGGCGGAGCATAGGTTCGAATACAAAATCGATCCAAAGCAAGATGCGCTCGCCGAACGAATCCAAAACATGCCGAACGTGAAGCCGTTATCTGAAGCTGTTTCGTGCACTTCAGGGTTCGGTGGCAAGTCTGAGCTGATAACGGAAAAACAGATCGGCAAAGGTCAAATCAAAACGCTGAAAGGAGACAGCATTGGACGATAT
>JALYZK010000085.1 GCA_030945705.1 Vulcanimicrobiota bacterium
GCCGGGTCACATTTGCATATGGACGAAATGCATCTCCGACAATCGCAAGCGGCGTCGCTTTTCCGTTAACGACAATCAGCCCGGGCGCTCGGTACAGATTAACCTCATAGGTCTTCCAGTGGCTCGACGCATCACTTCATTCAACGAACGCCCTGACGGCTATAGTTTCGGTGTCACTTCCCGCTCAGCAAGTTTACCGAGGCTTTGGATCACTGTGATGGCAATAATTGTGATAATGACAGCATAAAAAAGTTCCGCCCAGACGCCGCTGCCAGGCTTGAGGAAGAGGCCGATGAGATCTGTAATAAATTTATTCCATGCCAAAGCGGCGATTAGACCAAAGGCGACCGTCGCCAGGGCAATCATGGTGCCGAGATATGTTGGCTTGACTTCCATACGCGTATTCCCCCTTTTAAAAGGTCAGAAAGGCTTCACGAAGGTCGCCGCCGTTCGGCGGCTTCGATTGCATAAACCGGACCGCTCGATCCGAACTTCGAGACTACGCCCAGAGCGTCCGTTTCCCTTGGTGCACTGAGCTAGGCGACGAAAGGCATCTTCCAGGCCTATTTTTTTGCGATCTGGGGACAGCCGCTTTCGGTCAACAATGTTGCTGGTCACTCGGGCTCGGTTCAAGTCTATATCGCAACAGCGCCTTCAGGCGCGCTGCGCGCAACCGACTTTGCTACGTACAACGGTGACCTCAGCGCAATCCCTTTGCAAGAGCATGAGGAGATCGTGTTGGAAGTCGGGCCGCTGTTCGTCACGCCGTCCGCTTGTCCGACATCATCTTCCAATACTGTTGCCGTTTGATGAAGAAAAAAACAAGGCTGTGAGACCAGGGCATCTATTTATAAAGCATCTTTGGGAGTGCCATCACGTCCCTAACATCAAGCCTGCTACTGAGATCGCCGACAGATGACGAGCTGGGCGAGGCTTTTGCTCTTGTGGCTCCTGGGGTTCTATGCATCCCGCCCATGTTGATGGTTTCCATTTCTGTCCTTTCGGGCTCATGAAACATTGCTAGTCACCCCATAATTACCACGTTGCGCGTACAACCCCGTATCACCGCCGTTAGCGTACACGCCATTCCCAATAATTGCCTCCGTTGGTGCGGCATAAACACCGTTTTGGGAGCCCGCCGCATACATGCCGTAAATAACCGGTGGCATACACTCCATGAGTGCCGCCGGAGCCTTGCACACCGGTCCCGCCAGAACCGTAAACACCCGTGTTACCATTGCCTTGCAGTCCATAACTGTTACCATTTCCGTAAACTCCAATGGATCCACCGGAGCCCTGCACCCCCATAATAACCGCTGCCGAACACACCAATGCTATTGCTGTTTCTATTTTCACCTAAAACGCCGTTGCCGTTCGGCGAGATGCCGTGGACACCGGTCCCCCTTGGCCCAGGACCCTCGACGAGTCTGCTCACGCCGAACGACAAGAGCTGTTTCGATAGATTGACAAAGAGCTCAGCGTGCATTCATGAAGAAACGATCTTTTATCCCGCGCTCAAACGCAAATCGATCTCTGAGGACACGACGATGCGACGCAGGGGGTTCTTGAGGCGTACGAAGAGTATGCCAACGTGAAAAGCAGTGCTGCAAAAGTTGAACAACACGGACGCGACGGATGAAACGTACGATGCGAAGCTGAGTGCTGACGAGTTGGTGAAACATCACGTATACGAGGAAGAGCACGAGATGTTCAAAGAGGCGAAAGACTTAATGGACGAATCGGAGCTGGAGCAACTCGAAGCTAATTGGCGCAGGCCAAAGAACAACTGCTGAGCAGCGCCATTGTATACGAGGCATAACGTTCGGCTGATCGGACAATGCGCGCGGAGATCGCAACCTGCCCGGAACGTTTCATAAAAAGAAGTGTTCGTGTATGGCGGCGGCTGCTCACGCTCGGCCACGGAACGGCGAGTGAGGAAGAACTCGCCCGGATCATTCGCACAGCCACGATCGAGTCGCTCGTCGACGTCCGTACCGTGCCCAAGAGCCGCCGTCATCCGCAGTTTTGGCGCGAAGAGATGGAACGCTGGGTTCCAGGACGCAGCGGCAGCGCGTATCGCTGGGAACCGGCTCTGGGCGGCTTTCGCAAGGTCAATCGCAGTAGCCACAATGTCGCGCTGCGTCATCCTTCATTTCGCTCGTATGCGGATTACATGGAGACCGATGCCTTCGCACTCGCGCTCAACGAACTTCTCGTGAAAGCGACGACTGAACAGGTGGCGATCATGTGTTCCGAGACGGTTTGGTGGCGTTGTCACCGCCGGCTCATCTCGGACGCCGCGCTCCTCCTACACGGCGTTCCGGTGGAGCATTTGATGCACGACGGCATACTTCGGCCGCACATCCCTACGGCGGGCGTTCGCACGACGGCGGAGGGAAGGCTCCGGTATGACGTACTTTTCGAGACCGCTGACCCTATGGAGTGAAAGATTTAAGTGACAACACCAGACATCACGGGCTGGTCTGATCCGCAAATCAAGAAAGCAGAGCTGTTACGGAGAGCGTGCAGAAAGTCGTGCATGAAGCGTTCGCCAGCGCGGGTCCCACCGGTCAAAAGCTCAAGAACTTCCTGAACGGCACCTGGCTGCGGGATCCTCCAATTCAGCGCTCCCCGGTGACTTGATCGGGTGTTACCGTTTGAGAATGATTGCCCCAAGATGTGCGTTCATGGTCGATAATGGCTGCGATATCCGCATCGCTCAACTGCGCAAACGCCGGCATAACGCCGGAGTACGATTTCCCGTTAATACGTTTGCCCTGCAGGCCTTTAAGAACGACGTGGATCTGGTTCCTCGGATCGGTCGCTATCACGACGGGATCGTTAACAATCGCCGGAAACGCGCCGGGAACACCTGCTCCGCTCGCGCCATGACACGAGGCACAGTTCGTCGTGTACGCAGACGCGCCCGTTGCTTCGTAATCGAACCCAGCAGCCACACCTTTTCCGGAATACTTCGGTGCCGAGACGGCATTTTTCCCCGATGCGGGTTGGTTTGGCGCGACTGCTGCAGTATAGCTCGTCAGGCTTTCCGAGGTGGTAGATGGGTTGGTTGCGTAGGTCGGCGTATTCGCAAATGCGGTTGGTGTTCTTAAAAATTCAATACCGTACCAGGCTGCCCATGCAAGAATAATCGCGCTCATAACCCAAGTCCAGACGGGAATGGGACCTTGCGATTCTGCACGAACCGGATCAAAAGGTTCATTACCGCTGAAGGCATTGATATTTACGTTTAGCGTGCCGCTTACTGTGGTCCCCGCGCGCAGACCGGTTACGGTGATGCCCGGACCGTTGTTCACGAAAAACGGAATCTTGCGCGTTCCCACCGTACCCAAAGCATCCACGGCGCGAATGCGTAACGTATGCTCGCCGTCTTCGATCTGCAATGTATCCAGTTGAAATGTTGCCGGAGGCCGATAGGTGGCGATGGGCTCCTTCGCATCATCGAGATATACATTTATCGATACCGGCACATCAGGAATCGGCTTTTCCTGCATCAACGTCCGTCCTTGAAGATGCTGTATTTAGGGTGGTCGGTCCTGTCTTCTCGGGGACGAAGCACTTCGCGCAAAGCAATGACGATGGTCCAAACGGTGATGATGGATCCCGTGAACACGATGAGCCAGCCCAAGATGTCATGCGAATCGGCGCCCATTGCCATGTCGTTCATTTTGAGGCCGCCTTCAGCGGAGCTTGCTTCAGCGATCTGAGATACGCGACCAGATCCTGCGCTTCTTGCCGTGTGACTATCACCTTTCCGGGCGGTGCATATGGCGCCGGAACGCCGACCACAACGTCGCCTGGCTGTGCGTGTGTCTTGGCAACAAAAAGCCACGGGTATGCGGGCATAATCGAAGCGTTGACCAGCGAACGCGGTTGATAGAGGTGAATGTACTGCCAAACGTCACTGGGTTGTCGCGCGCCGATATTGGAAAGATCGGGCCCATTGCGATGGTCGCTTAGCAGCTCCGGCGTTGAATATGCATAATCTCCACGTGTCGAAGGCCGACCGTAAACGCGATCTTGCGCCAGTGGACGGACGTTCTGTGTGTGGCAATAGGCGCAGCCCTCGGCCACGTAAACATTGCGCCCTCTATCCTCAGCCTGCGTCAGTGGATGCACGCCGGGTCCCGGCTCCGTTTGCGAGAGAACCCATCCCGGGACTGCTCCCATGAAGATTGCCAAAATCTCATAGATTACTATAATTGCACCCACTAAAAGTGCAATGTTGTTCATCCCACGTCTCAACTTGTGTTACCCAGAACTCGCGGCACAATGGGCAACTTCCGCCGCATTGCCATCAGGTACACGTTATACGCGAAGAACACATGGGCGAGGAACATCATGGTTCCGGCAATCGCCCTCGCGGCCCAAAACGGTGCCGCGGCTTGGACCGAGGCGATGAAAGGGTTTCCCGCCGCCCACGCCAGCCCTTGCAATGTTCCACCGATGGAGAGGACGATGACGTATAGGGTAACGCCCAGCGAGGCGAACCAAAAATGTAAACCGGTCACCAACAGGGACGGTTCATTTCCCGTCGCCCGCGGAAGCAATGCGTAGATCGATCCCCAAGCGATAAAAGTAATAAACCCGTACATCGTCGCGTGGGAATGCCCGATCGTGAAGCTCGTGAAGTGCCATATCGCTTGGGTGCTGCGAAACGCCTCAATCGTTCCTTGGCTCGATCCAACCAAATAGTAAAGGATGCCGACAAAAAGAAACGGCAATGCCATGGACCGCCGGATCGTTTCCCAACGGCCCCGCATTGTCAGAAGAAAGTTTGCCGTACCCGACCAGACCGGCACCAGCATGCCGACGCTGAACACGATCGCCAGCGTCTGAAACCACCAGGGCAGAGGAGAAAACTCGAAGTGGTGGGCCCCGATGATCGGGTAGAAAACTAGATTTGTCCAAAACCCGAGTATGCCAAGCGCGTAGGAATAGATCGGCCGATTCAGCAGCTTGGGCAAAGCGTAGTACGT
>JALYZK010000167.1 GCA_030945705.1 Vulcanimicrobiota bacterium
GCGGGGCAGTGTGACGGCGGGTGACCTGGTGTTCTTTCAAACCTACGAGCGTGGTCCCTCGCATGTCGGTATCTACCTCGGCAAGGGATCGTTCGTGCACAGCTCGAGTCACGGCGTTATGGTTAGCCGCATGCATGATTCCTATTGGGCAAATCGCTATATCGGAGCCAAGCGCGTCGCGATCCGTTAGTTAACGAGGAGACTTTCCGCACTCCGCTAAAACGCTTTCGCCCATTACCGGTGGGGCGTAGCCAAGTAGGTAAGGCACCAGACTTTGACTCTGGCATCGTTGGTTCGAGTCCAGCCGCCCCAGCTTAAACCGAGGCGTAGTTCGCCGTGGACGGCCTCAGGGAGATAGAAATGGTCACCACACTGGATCGTTCCGCTGCACAATCTACCGATAATGTATGGAAAATGGCGCAAGAGCAATTGGATGATGTGGCAGGTCTCGTCGCCTTAAATCAGTCAGTTCATGCGTATCTTCGCGAACCCAAGCGCGTGTTACAAGTGTCGGTGCCCGTGCGGATGGACGATGGCAACTTTCGAGTGTTTGAGGGCTATCGCGTGCAGCATAACCTCTCGCGTGGGCCCGGTAAGGGCGGCATTCGATTTCATCCCGACGTGACGCTGGACGAAGTGAAAGCTCTGGCCATGTGGATGACGTGGAAGTGCGCTCTCGTGAACATTCCCTTTGGAGGTGCCAAAGGCGGCGTCATCTGCGATCCCAAGAACATGTCGCTTCGCGAACTCGAAAATCTTACGCGGCGGTTCACTAGTGAAATCTCGATCATCATCGGGCCGGAGAAAGATATTCCCGCGCCAGACGTGTACACAACGCCCCAAATAATGGCGTGGATCATGGACACGTTTTCGATGCAACACGGCTATTCTATCCCGGGTGTCGTTACCGGCAAGCCACTTTCAATAGGTGGCTCCCTGGGGCGGGACAAAGCAACTGCGCGTGGGTGCCTTTATGTCGTCAATGAGGCGATGCATGAACTGAATCTGCAAGTGTCTGGAGCGAGAGTAGCGATTCAAGGGTTCGGAAATGCCGGAATGCATGCCGCAGATTTGATGCAGAATGATGGCTACTGCGTGGTTGCCGTTTCTGACTCTGGCGGAGGCGTGTGTAACGATGGTGGCTTGGACGTGGCCAAATTGATGCTGCATAAGCTAGAAACCGGATCGGTGCTCGGTTTTGGCGGCGGAGGGCCTACGAGTAACAAGGACGTTTTAGAATACGATTGTGACGTCCTGGTCCCAGCCGCCTTAGAAAAGGTCATAACCGTTGAGAATGCGCCGCGTATAAAGGCTAAAATCGTTGCCGAAGCCGCCAATGGTCCGACGCTGCCGGGCGCTGATGATATCCTATTCGAGCGACAGGTCATGGTGCTGCCCGACATTCTCGCTAACGCCGGCGGTGTCACCGTTTCCTATTTTGAATGGGTTCAAGATCTGCAAAATAACTTCTGGGAAGAAGATGAGATCAACCAGCGTTTGAAATCCATCATGGTACGCGCGTTCCGGGACACGCTTGCCGAGGCGACACGTCATAAAGTGAACATGCGAAGGGGCGCCTATGCGGTTGCCGTTGCGCGTGTAGCGGAAGCGACGATTTCGCGAGGGCTCTATCCCTAGTAAATCAACGCTTCACATTACCAACGGCGATTCGGTACTGTATCTGTGGCGCAAAAATAGTCTACCCGGAACGCTGCTTGCCTGGCAAGATGCCCTACATGAGGGCCCAGTGGTCGCAACAATGCCCTTACGGCAATTAAGCAGTATGCGAGCGCAGTACCTCGCACAAGCCGGCCTTGGGAATGCCATCAAGATAAACTACGATTTTGAAAAACGGGATCGTACGATTGAGAAATGCGGGAATTTCCAAGAGATCGTCTTGTGGTTCGAACACGACCTGTACGACCAGCTACAGGTGCTCCAAGTCTTGAATTTTTTTTCGGATAAGGAAATGGAGCCTGGCCGGGTTCAACTGATTATGAGCGGTGTGTACCTCGGGATACAAACGGCGGACGACTTACTTGAAATGTTGCCCCGCCGAAAACCCGTTAGCGGTGCTACGTACGCGCAGGCCACAGGAATGTGGATGGCATTTGGCAGCGACGACCCAGTGAGGTGGCTAGAATTGTCTGGTCGCAGTAATGAATTGCCCTATCTGCGAACCGCCGTGGAACGTCTCGTGCAGGAATTTCCCTCAGTCGCTAACGGGCTCTCGCGAACCGAACAACAGGCTCTCGAAACCGTTGCGCGTGGCGCCATGCGCAAGGAAGACATCTTTGCTGCTTGCCAATCCCAGGAAGAAGCTCCGTTTTTAGGCGATACGACCTTCTACATGAAGTTGCAGGTGCTATGCGATCCCATTGCGCCGCTCATTGCAGAGGTCGCGAGTCGGTTTTCGATCACGCCCTTGGGTCTGAAAGTGCTGCGTTGCGAGACCGACTGGTTGGAATCGCATCGCCTGGAACGGTGGATCGGCGGCGTGCATCTGACAAACAGAAATGCCTGGCGCTGGGACGGTGCGAGGGCGGCGCTGCTCCGTTAGCTTCAATCCTCCGCGACTCCCCTCGCTTAACGCGACATCTTGTGAGTGCTTGTTTTCTTCGGGACTCGTGCCCCCCGAGTCGATGCCCTGCAGTGCCACAGGCTATGCGCAGCACCGCCGCGAAATTGCCCAACGTGAGTGCGTTGGATAGGAGCAGTATGGATATGTCGCTTGATGAATTATCCATTGAGATCAAAGTGGAGCATGATGGGGACGCATTGGTTTTCCGTTTGCGCGGCAGCCTTGATCTTGCTACTTCCCCCAGTGTGCGGGCGGCGCTTTACGAAGCCATCGACGAAGGAAAATATGAAATCATCGTTGATCTCACCGAGCTGCAGTTTATCGACTCGACCGGCCTGGGAGCACTTATCGGCGGACATAAGCGTGCGGTAGAGCACGGCGGTCACCTTCGATTGGCAGCGCGCGAGGGGGCGATTCTACGTCTGCTCAACATTACGGGGTTAATACGCGTGTTTTCCGTGTATCCGAGTACCGAAGCGGCCCTCAAAGACCAGGGGCGTGCCGTTAGCCTGCCATAGCGCGTTCGTAGTTTTGATACGAGAGATCCAACACTTGGACGATATGGCGAACTGCAATGGGTTTTTGCGTTTCCGCTAAACCGGCCGAGATCTGTAACGCGCATCCGGGGTTCGCGGTGATTACAAAGTCCGGGTTTGCAGCTTGAATGTTCGAAATTTTGCGGGCTTGCAACCGTTGCGCCATCTCGGGTTGAGTCAGGTTGTATATGCCGGCGCTTCCGCAGCATACGCTGCTTTCCGCCATCTCGCGCAGAACGAGCCCGGGTATTTTGCCTAAAAGACGACGTGGTGCTGCCGAAACCCGTTGCGCGTGAACCAAATGGCAAGCTTCCTGGTAAGTCGCGGTTGCGGCGACCTCGCCGAGCTCGGGTGCAAGTCCAAGTTCATCCAATAGTTCGCTGACGTCGCGCACCCGTTTGGAGAAGCGTGCGGCGCGCTGGGACCAACGCTTGTCGCGCGCAAACATTTTACCGTAGTCTTTGAGCGTCGATCCGCAGCCGGCCGCGTTGACTAGATACACATCGGCGCCGGACCGTTCAAAGGCTGCAATATTGCGTTTGGCAAGCTCTCGGCCTCGCTGCATCTCCCCAGCGTGAACGGTGATTGCGCCACAACATCCCTGACCCTGCGGAACGATAACGGTGCATCCGGACCTTTGCAACACGCGGACAGTCGCTTCGTGCACCTCGGCGAAGGCAACATGCATGATACAGCCGGTGTGCAGGAATGCCGTCGTCCGGGGCACCGTAGCGGGATAACGTTGGTTGCGCGCGACGAAAAAACGTTGCGAAATCTGGGGCGCCAGTTTTTCAGTTTCTTCCAACTTGAGGAACCGCAAGAGCCCGCAAGCTCGCACCATGCTTCGAACAGGCGAACCCTGGTAAAAACGCAGCAGGCTGGCGGCAAAGCGCATCATGGCAAGATTGGTAAACAATATTCGCAGCGCCACGAATCGCGCAAACGATACATGGGGCTTCACTGCGGTTTTAGACGCCCGTTGGATCTGCGTTCGCGCCGCTTCAACCAACTGGCCATACATGACGCCGGAGGGGCAAACGGCCTCGCATGCCCGGCAATCAAGGCACTCCGACATTTGATGGACGAATCCGGGACTCAAAAGATCCAGCTCGCCATCGCCGACAGCCTTTATCAATCCGATCCGCCCCCTGGGTCCAGATGTCTCTACCATCGTTTCGAGATAGGTTGGACAGGTCGGCAGGCACAGTCCGCAACGAACGCATTGATTGTAAATGCTGTCCTCGGGAATATCGTCGCCGGTGTAGCCGCGCACCAAGTTCATGCTAGGAGCGTTCACTACATATCTTCGCCATCTCCTGTACCTGTGCCCCAATGAATACCATGCGCCGCGCCGAACGGCATGAAAACTACGCTCCCGCTGGAGGAAAATTTGGCCGACGTCGCTGCGAGCGAATATGCGCTCACTACCCAACCCAAACTACTCGAATTCGTATCCGCGGTTTTACAAAAAGTTGGTGTTGGCCGCGAGGATGCGCAAACGGTGGCCGAAGTGCTCGTGGCGGCTGATTCCCGAGGCATCGAGTCGCACGGAGTGGCCCGACTTGAATCGTATTATGTGAACCGCATTCGCTCGGGTAAACTCAAGCCCAAACCCAACTACCACGTGGTGCGCGAGACCGACACCTCGATCGTATACGATGCGGATAATGGTTTGGGACACCCGATTGGCAAACGTGCCATGGAAGAAGTTATCCATAAGGCGGGTCAACATGGCGCAGCGTTCGGGGCGGTTCGCAACTCGAACCATTATGGAATTGCCGGCTATTACGCAATGATGGCACTGCCCTACGACATGGTGGGATTGGCATCCACGAATTCCGTGCGCTACGGAGCGCCGACCTACGGCAAGGACATCATGTTGGGTACCAATCCGCTGGCCTTCGCGATTCCAACTGCCGAAGAACCGGCTTTTGTTCTGGACTTTGCCACAACCACCGTTCCCCGCGGCAAACTCGAAGTGTATCAACGAAAGGAAAAGTCACTCGAACCGGGTTGGGCGATTGATTCCAAGGGGCAACCGACCACGCGTCCCTCTGAGGCGCTGCACGGTGCGCTTCTGCCGCTCGGAGGATATGGTGTTGAGAATGGCGGCCATAAAGGTTTTGGTTTGGGTTTGCTCGTCGATATTTTTTGTGGGGTACTGAGCGGCGGAGTGTTTGGCAATTCGTTGCCGCTACCAAATAGTGCTGCGCAGGCTGGTGCAATCTCGCATTGGTTTGGCGCCTTCCGGATTGACGGCTTTCGCGAACCAGCCGAATTCAAGCGGGACATGGATCGTGAACTGCGCGATTTCAAAAACAGCGCGAAAGCGCCTGGGCAAGAACGCATC
>JALYZK010000111.1 GCA_030945705.1 Vulcanimicrobiota bacterium
AAATACGGCTACAGCGTACGATTCGTGGATGCCAATCGCGACAACTCCAAGCAGCAATCGCAGGTGGAGGATTTTATATCCCAAAAGGTCGCCGCCATTGTGCTAACCCCGTATGATTCGCAAGCGATCGGCAGTGCCATCACCGAAGCCAATAAAGCCAATATACCCGTCTTTACTGCGGATATCGCCAATACTGCGAAACAGGGAAGCGTCGTGGCGCATATTGCATCCGATAACGTGCAAGGCGGGGCGCAGGCCGGCAAGTTGATGTGTCAGGCGATTCCCGGAAAAGTCGGCGGCATCGCCATTATCGACGAACCGGAAGTGACCAGCGTACAAGATCGGGTAAAGGGATTTCGGCAAGCAATCAAAGCGAATTGCAAGAACGTCACCATCGTTGCGGACATTGACGGCGGCGGAGACCGTTCGCGCGCGAGTTCCTCCATGGAAGATATTTTGCAGACGCATAAAGACCTTAGAGGCGTCTTTGGCATCAACGACGATTCAGCGCTCGGCGCAGCAACAGCGATTAAGTCAGCCGGCCTCGGCGGGAAAGTGGTCGTAATCGGCTATGACGCTACCCCTGAAGCCCGCGATGCTATCAAGAGTGGCACGATGTACGGCGATGCCATTCAATACCCCAGTCAAATCGGCGCCAAAACGATCGATGCGATTCATGATTACTTCAACGGTAAGAAACCGCCGGCGCGGGTAACCGTCGCTGTTGGTACTTTCACCAAAAACGACGTCAAATAGACTGCTGCCGGAAGCAGCGCCCTTATTGCGGATGCGGGACATCGGGAAGTCCTTTCCCGGTGTCCGCGCTTTGGATGGCGTAACACTGGATCTATTCGCGGGTGAAGTGCTAGCCCTTGTCGGAGAAAACGGAGCCGGCAAATCCACGCTGATGAAGATTCTGTCCGGTGCGCAACCGGCAGACCAAGGTCAGATCTTTATTCAAGGCAAGCGTGTCGAAATAGATGGGCCGCGCGCGGCCGAATTGCTTGGAATCGGTATGATTTACCAAGAATTCAATTTGGTTCCGGGCTTGGACGCGATCGCAAATATCATGCTTGGTGTGGAACCGCAAAGAGGACCGTTCCTCAATGGGAAAAGAGCCGCTGCGATAGCAACCGATGCATTAGCGCAACTCGGGATTACGATTCCGCTCGAGGTAGAATCGTCGCGCCTTTCGGTGGCCCAGCAGCAAATGGTAGAGATTGCGAAAGCGCTGAGCAAGAGTGCTCGAATAATCGTGATGGACGAACCGACTGCCGCGCTCACCGAACGGGAAATCGACAAGCTTTTTGTCATCGTAAAAAAGCTCACGGAAAGCGGTGTTGGCATAATCTACATTTCCCACCGCTTAGAAGAGCTTCCCCGGATCGCCGACCGGATTACGGTGATGCGCGACGGCCGGGTTGTCGAAACGCGGACCGCGGCGGACTTTCCGCAGGTCGATGTGGTGCGAGCGATGGTAGGAAGGCGGCTAGAGGCGTACTTTCCCGAGCTTCCGCCGGTCCCATCCGACGCGCCGCCGGCGCTGGAAGTACGCGGTCTGCAGCGCGCGGCTGCCGTGCGCGACGTGTCATTCTCGGTCGCCGCCGGTGAAATACTGGGATTGGCCGGGCTCGTAGGGGCGGGAAGGACGGAAATTCTTCGGGCGATTGCAGGGGCCGACGTTCCGCAGAGCGGGACGGTCAGCGTATCTGGCGAGCTCGTGCGAGTGCATTCGCCCAGTGAAGGAATTGCGGCTGGAATTGCGCTCATCACGGAAGATCGCAAAGGTCAAGGCTTAGTCCTGGGAATGGGAGTTCGTGAAAACATCACCCTTGCTCATCTGGAACAGTTCGTCAATGGGCAGCAATTTCTGGAACGAGCAAGAGAACAAAAAGCAGCCCAGCACTATATTGACGAGTTACGTATCCGCACGCCGAACGCCGATCAGTTAGTCCGCAATCTTTCTGGAGGAAACCAGCAAAAAGTTGTGTTGGCGAAATGGCTCATCGGCCATGCGAAAGTCTTCTTGTTTGACGAACCCACGCGCGGTATCGACGTGGGCTCGAAATCAGAAATATACACGCTCATGGTAGGCCTGGCTCGCAATGGGGCCGGCATTGTGATGGTTTCAAGTGAGCTGCCAGAGTTGCTTGGGATGGCGCATCGCATCTTGGTTGTGCGCGGCGGGAGGATTAAGGCTGAGTTTTCTCGCGACCGGGCGACGCCTGAAGGGATCATGGCTGTAGCCGCGGGGGTGGCGGCCTAATGGTGCAAACGGAAGTAAAAGCTGCGTTGGCGGAAACCGTAGCGGCCGAGCGTTCGCGCCAAAGCCGCGCCTATTGGATTCGTTTTGCCCTTGCGATAGCAGGCTTGATCCTCATCGTGATTGCGGTTAACGTTTTTACACATGGCTATTTTTTAGGCCCGCGGAACCTGATCACGGTTCTACGTCAAATCACCTATAATGCTATTTTGGGGGTTGGCCAAACCTTTGTGATCATAACAGCCGGGATCGATTTGTCAATCGGTTCGCTCGTTTCGCTCACGGGTGTTGTGATGGCTATCCTTGCGAATGCTCTGCACTTGAGCGGCTTTAGCCTAATTGCCGTAACGCTCGTGGGCGGGATTTTTGTGGGAGCGTTGGCTGGATACATCAACGCCCTGCCCGTCGTCAAGCTAAACTTGCCGCCCTTTATCACGACGCTGGCAATGATGTTAATGGCCCGCGGACTTTCCTACAAGATCTCACATGGCCGCCCCGTGGGCTTGAATTCCGACGCGTTCAGCAATATCGGCATTGGATACATTGTCAATACGATTCCGATTTCAGTTATTTGGATGGCGCTCATTGTTTTTGTTTTTTCAGTTCTTCTTACCAGAATGCGCTTCGGGCGCTACGTATTTGCAATCGGCGGGAACGAAGAAGCTTCGCGCCTCGCTGGAATAAACGTCGCCCGCATCAAGACATTGGTGTATGTGATCAGCGGCGTTTGTGCCGCCGTTACCGGGTTTTTGCTCATGTCGCGCTTTTCATCGGGGTCACCGCAGACAGGGACAGGCTACGAATTGCAGGCCATCGCAGCGGTGGTCGTGGGCGGGACGAGTTTGATGGGAGGCCGCGGTAGCATTGTCGGTACGTTTTTCGGCGCACTTTTGATTGGCATTCTCAACAACGTCATGAATCTGATGGGAATAGAGTCATACACGCAAGAGATCGTCCTGGGTGCCGTAATTTTGGTCGCAGTTATCTTGGACGAACTGCGTAAGCGTTACCTGCGCCGCACCTAAAGGGGGAATTCAATGAAAATGGTTCTCGAAGTACTTCTGTCGCTGGTACTGCATCCACTGGCGATGTTGTTGATGTGGCTTAATCTGGCTGGCCGCAGCGACTTGACAGCGGAGCGCAAGGTTGTTTGGTTTCTCGTAAGTTTACTCTGGGGGCTGGGGCCGATCTTGTATTTGTTGGTCGATGACGGCAGCCTCTGGTAGGGCTTTAAATAGGCGCTGTCGAGCTTTGCGATTGAACGGTGCGGTCTGTCGTATCTGCGATTTCGTCGCCCAGTAGCGTACCATGTTTACCTTCGACACCGATAATTACGTCGCACTTTGCGCTAGAAGCAATTGTTTCAATTGCCCTTCCGAGCGGCGCTCCCGTGTATTTACCTTCCCGATATGATCCCATAATAATGAGGTCTGCACGTTCACGCTTTGCGAGTTCAAGGACAGCCTGGCTCGTTTGTCTGTGATGGATCGTTTCCGTGCGTAGATCGGTACCGTTTCGTCTTGCGATTGTTTCGGCAGCCGCAAGCACGTCGAGTGCGGTCCGGTCCTCTTGTTCCATATCGGCATGAGTCGGAAGTGTGAATGGTACTTCCACAATATATGCTGCCAAAAGCCCTGCCTTCTGGCGGCGGGCTAGGCGCGCGGCAAGAACCATCATGTGTTCGGAGCGTATCTCATTTGAAAATACGACAATGGCGGTTCCCAATTGTCGCTTAAGGGCAGTTTCGGCTTCGGTCGCGCGAATGTCCGCCTTGGTTTTTGGCGGATGGAGCATCCAATACAGTGTCGAGGAGATACACGCGAGCGTCAGTAGCGCTAAAACAACGCCCGTCGGACTAATTTGTACCAGCGTAGCATCGCTCAATGCGCGCGGTCTTTGAAGAATGCGTTCCAGCGAACCACGCCAAGGCCGATGAGTGCAAGACCGAGCAAAATCCCCGGCAACGCTTCAAGTCTAAAACCGATGCCGTGCAACATCTGAGCGAGCACTAGCGCTCCGAGAGCGATAAAGAGTGCTCCGTTGAGGAGCTTGAAGCGACCGTAGGCCGCACTCTTCGTCAATTTCATCGCGGTACTTTCGCAGCGGGCTCTTTATTGGCGCTACGCTCTTTAAGTTTATTGACCAGTTCATCCATGAGCTCTAGTTCCCCGGCGTTTTTCAGAATTTCCACCTGATCTTTGGACCAGTTACGGCTGGGGGAAGTGAAAACCGGCAAACCCTGGCGCTTACGATAAATAGCGTAAATAATCACGCCGAAAATTAGCCACGAGGGTCCAGCAACGCGGCCGATATGGTGCGTTATTAGAACAAAAATCAAAATGGCAAAAATGCCAATAAACCCAATTATACCGATAATTGGAAATTCAACCGCTTCACCTTTAAACTGCATCGGAAAATTTAGTGGTATTTTGAATTTTCGAGGCGTTAGCGGGTCATTCAAGCGTAGGGCAATGAGCGCCACAAACACCAGCGTGTAGCTCGCGGCAGCCCCAAATGCATACAAGTCGCCGAGAAACTCATAGCCGGCATTTCCTTGAAGTGCGGCAAATATCAACTCAACAATCGCAAGCGCGCAAAAGGTTAAGATTGAAACAACCGGAGTATGATACTTCTTATGGACCCTCTCGAATATACGCGGCAATAGTTGAAATTGGCTCATCGAATATGCTATTCGCGAACTCCCGAAGACTCCCGAGTTGCTAGAAATGAGCAAGAGTACTGCGCCAAGTATCGGAACGTACAATGCGGCAAGGCCGCCAAAGAAGGGAATGTTGGAGGCCATTACGGCCACGGCTTTATCCTGATTTTGTGGCTGTCCCAAGAAATGCCAAAATTGCTGAACGTGACCTGTTGCATCGGGCGGAGTCGCATGCCAGGGTTGCATACCCAGCGCCAAATTTGAATACGCCAGAGCAAATATCAAAATCGTCAAGATTAGCGCAATGGAAGTACGAGGGATGATGGAAGATGGGCGGTTAGTTTCTTCTGCCGCATGCGATATTGATTCAAGCCCTACGAAAGAGATGATTGCCAGAGAGATGCCGTTCATGAACTGAAAAGTGGTTGGCCAGCCCGTCTGCATGCTGTGGATCAAGAGTTCCGGTCTAAAGGCGAACAGGAAACCAAAAAAGAGAATCGAGGTTTCACTCAAGACGTCCGCCGCGCTCACAAAACCGTTGAAAGCCGTGCTTTCTCTTACGCCCACGATATTAAGGAGCGCTAAACCACTAATGCAGATGAAGACCATCCAAAAATGCACCATGGGGTGACCCGTCGCATCGAACAGCGGAAATAAGTGACTTAGGTAGCCGATGCAACCCCACGAAAACAACGTAATATCAATGGTGAAATCCAACAGGACGGCCCAGCCGGCCATAAACCCCAGCAAATCGCCTAACCCACGCATCACGAAATATTGCCCACCGCCGGCAACGGGATACGCTGAGGCTAATTCCGTGTACGCTAAGCCGACGCAGACGTAAACCAACCCCGCGAATAAAAACGCGATGTTGGAAGCACCGGCCGCGGCACCGAAGACCAAACCTAAAGCCACAAAAATATCGGCTCCAACGTCGGCGTATCCCCATGAGTAGGATCCCCAAGGAGTTACGGACCGCCGTAATGTTGCGTTTTTAGCCATCGGCTTTATTTACCACGGTACGTTTGCGATCTAGAAAGCATTGCGATGCAGCGAGATCCGTCTTCCATCCAGCGCAACGACATCGAATCTCGCGCGAGCCATCGGAGCCATTATCTGCAGATAGTCGGCCGCAAGGGCACGAAGTTTGGCCCGTTTCTTGGAATCAACGGAGCTAATGGCGGACCCAAAACGGCGCCCCGAACGTGTTTTCACTTCGACGAAAACGATGGTGTTGCTATCGGTGCAGATCAAATCGATTTCGCCGCCAGGGACTCGAACGTTGCGCCGCACGATTTTGTATCCATTCTGCTGCAGAA
>JALYZK010000179.1 GCA_030945705.1 Vulcanimicrobiota bacterium
AATCGCTTGCAGTGGACGGCGTTATTTTGGTAACAATGCCTCAAGCTCTAGCGACGATGATCGTGCGCAAAGCGGCAAACTTAATTCACCAACTCAAGAAACCGATTCTGGGCGTCGTGGAAAACATGTCGTATTTTGTGGCTCCCGATACACATGTGCGCTATGAGGTTTTCGGCCCCTCGTACGCTGACCGCGTCGCCGAACTGGCCAATGCTCCGGTTTTTGCCAAGTTGCCGATTGACCCGCGCAAGGCCGAACTTGCCGACAGTGGGCGAATTGAAGAAATCGACGATCCGGTTTGCGACCAGCTTGCAGCTGCACTGCACGATTCCATAGCGACCCAACCAAAATCGAAAGAAAGCATCTCACTACTGTAGTAGATACAGTTATGCTGTGGTTCTCGAAGCATGGCATTGGCATGATACCATCAAACGAACGCCGCGAGACGCTCAGAATGAAGCATTGTCGAATACTTTAACGCCATCCCGCCAAGTTTGCATGACCGTGCAATCGGTGAACTTTGCGCCGTCCAGTGGGTCTTTATCCAAAACAACGAAGTCGGCTGCCAATCCTGGCGCTAAGCGACCCGTCAGATGTTCGACGTGGCCCAACTTTGCCACATTGTACGTATACATGGTCAGCGCTTCTTGTGCCGTAAGTCGCTCTTGTGGTTCGTGATGCTCGACGCAGGCCTGCATGCCCAGTAGGGGTGACAATTCACAAACCGGGCTGTCGTCGCCGCCGCATACCGTAACGCCGGCACGAAAAGCGCGCCCCAGTGCGTTCATCGAGCGCATGCGTGCGGTGCCAAGCCGTTTTTCGTACATGCTCCCCACACCGCCCCATAGCAAGTCGAAGGCCGGCTGCATGGAGAGCATGATCCCCAGACTCGCGCAGCGTTCAATGTGCGCTTGAGTTGCAACCTCAAAATGCTCGATAAAATGGCGGTTTCGGGGGCTCGGGCTGTTCTCCAGAACTCGTTCCCAGGTCGAAATGCATTGTTCGATCGCTCGATCGCCAATCGCATGCACCCCCGCAGAAATGCCGAGATTCTCCGCCGAACTAAAGTATCGATACACTTGCTCATCGGTGTAGCGCAATTGTCCGGTTCCAGGCGCCTCGCCGGGGCGAACGGTTACCCGATACGCATCGCTAACCGCGGCGGTACAGCTTCCAATTGAGCCGTCGAGGAAAACGTCCCCGCCCACGTACGGTAAGTTCAATGATTTGGCAAGCGCTGGATCTGGTTCGCAAACCTTCGGATACCACTTCGCGGCTGGAAGTTGCTGCAGTGCTTCGATTTCCTTGGCATAGTCTTCGCGCGCGAAGCCCACGAACTGCACGTGCAAGTGTAGCGCTCCACGGGAAATAGCGAGTTCGGTTGCAGTGCGTTCGGCATGTCGTTTAAGGCTCTGGGGTAAGGCTGCCATGAAACGCGCTTGGGCCTGCCAATTCGCCTCAAGGAACAGTTTTCCCGAAACCGTCCCCGCGGGGGTGCGTTCGATGCCTTGGGTACCTGCATCAAGAGCGAGCCAGGCAAACGTCCTGCGATTGACGATGCACGAATGGCCGTCGATGCGTACCAACATGGCAAGGGAGTCGGGGAAATTCCGTTCAATGGCGGCCGCATCAGCCAGTCGTTCGTCCACCCAAGAACTTTCATCGTAATTTCCCGCCATAACGAACGCATCGCGGGGAAGCTCCGCTATGCGCGCGCAAAAATCGTCATAGGTTCGAACCCCAGCCAAGTTGCGCTTTCCCAACAGATAGCCCGTATCGGTCAAGTGCACGTGCGCGTCCGAAAGAGCGGGTAGGACGGTGCCCCCTTTTAGGTCAACACTTGGAACGCCAGAACCGGCAGCCTCTGGTTGCAACGAACGAATGACACCATACTCTTCAATGAAGCCATCACTTCGAGAATAGGAACCGTCATGCGGATCAAAGGCATAGACGCGACCATTTGAAAAAACTCTCACGTAAAGGACGTTACGCGCATGCGCCGCTTTTTCATTGCATCCGCAACCGGACTGGCCACAGGATATGGTCTGTCGCGCACCCTTCAGGCCGCTAGAGAACTACGCCAACCCCGGGGCCTTTTTAGAAAAGATGCAGCAGCTTACGGCCGTGCTCGACGGTGTTTTATGGTACTGGGAATGCTGCGCTCCACTGCAACCCTCGGAGCTTTTGCTTATGGTGCCGCCGAACGGCTGAGTGGCCTTATTCCCATAAAAGCAGCGTGGCTTCGCACAATTTGCTTTACCTCAGTGGGATTGCTCGCCGATGGCCTCCTCGAGTTGCCGGTATATTTCATCGAAGACTTCACGCTCGAACGCCGCTATGGGTTAAGTAATCAAACACCGGGGGCGTGGTTGGCGCAGCAGATAAAAGGCACTCTAATTTCCGCGGCTTTCGCCGCACCGATCAGTGGGCTCTTCGGCCTGCTGCTCCGCAAGAAGCCTGCGAGTTGGCCCTGGTTTGCGAGCGCGGCGCTAAGCCCCATGTTGCTTCTGGCGAACTTAATCGTCCCCGTTTTTATAGCTCCGCTGTTCAATCGTTTTGAAGAACTGCAGGGCCCATTGGAAGAGCGCTTGCGCGCGCTAGCGAGCCGCTACGGCGTGGGAAACGCCGACATTTTACGGATGGACATGAGCCGTCAGACAAAGAAAGCAAACGCCTATGTGGCCGGCGTTTTCAATACGCACCGCATCGTCGTCGGGGACACGCTTTTGCAAAGCTTTGCCGATGATGAAATTGGATTTGTGGTCGCTCATGAGTTGGGACATTATGTCGCGCGCGATACTTGGCGTATGATTGCGGTCGGCCAGCTGGCAGGAAGCGCGACCATGTTCGTCGCCGATGCGGTGATGAATGCTTCGCGCGAAGATCTGTGGCAACCGCAAAATATCGCCCGCCTCTATTTCTGGATGACCTTTGCCTCGCAACTGTTGCGCCCGGGACTATCTTGGTTCTCTCGCTCGCGCGAGTGGGCAGCGGATCGCTTTGCTTGTGGGGCGACGAAAACGCCGCACGTCGGAGCAGCGGCCTTCGAGCGGCTACGCGATGTGAACCTTGCGCAAGAGGAACAGCCGCGCTGGATGGAACTGCTGTTTTCTACACATCCCTCACTGAAAGCCCGAATTAACGCCCTAAGGTCAGCCTCTTCCTGAGCCCATGGGCGTTGCCGGCATGCTTCGGGGGCTACAGCAATGCGGCCGAAAAACGCGTGCCAAGCCACGCGGCGAGATCGGTTTTTTTAAGGACGTAGCGTCCGCTACGCAGTTCCTCGCGCAGTTCGCCAAACGTCGCAAAACCTTCAGCGAAGGCATCGTGCTTGTGAATCGATTCAAAATTCACTTGCGTCGCCGAAATAAATGTACCGTCTGGAAAGTCTTCGTAGACTTCGAGTGCCCGAGCTAATATGCCGCGGACAACGTCTTCCACGAATTTTGGATTGTGATGCGCCTTGTTGACGATGAAAAATTCATCGGGACGCTTTAGGAGATCATATGTCTCGCTGGACATAGCGTTTTCCACAATTTCTACCAAGTCTTCGGCCCGAAGGCTCTCCGAGTTGACGTCAACATTTCCGATCATCAGTGTTCCGCGACCACGTTGGTTGTGGGTGGCTGCTGGCAACGCATCAAGTGCGCGCTGAGCTTCTTGGGCTGAAAAGCCGGCGTCCACGAGTTCTTGGTGACTATGCTCGCGCATCATGAGTTGCGCGCAAGGACAGGCAGTCATCCCCTCGGCTTCGACGCCTACAACGCGGCGCGAGCCGCGCGGGTCCGCATGCGCAATTCCGATCAGCGTGTAGGTCTCTTCACCGCGCTTTCCACTGACGGGCGTCCATCGTTCTAATCCGAAGTCTGCTTTCAAGCGTACGTCGGCGCGAGCTGCCTTGTGCGACCGCACGATCTCAGAAGCAATGGCTTGAACTAGGTCCTCGATGCGAGCGCCATGCTCTTCGCGTGCCAATACGTCCAGCGCCGCTCCTTCAAGGATTTCAGTGAAGCGCGACATGTGAACGCCGGCCTTGTCGGGCTGCAAGTCGGCAACCATTGTGAATTGGCCGTTAAAGACCCGTTCGCGTCCGTCGATGTTCAAATGAACCACGCGTCGCAGATTGCAGACGCCCACGCGATTTAAGGAAAGGCGGACCTCGGGGGGTTCCTCCTGCCGGTTCGCGTTGAAATGTAGACCGCGCAGCTTTTTGTGAATTCCGTTGGCCGGCAGCTCTCCAGCGAGCCGGCCCAGCGTTTTATGCGTGCGCGGATCGAGCAAATCAGGAGCAATCTCCGCCAGCGGAATGAGGTTATAATTGCGCCTTGATAAGTCGGGGTGCGCATCAGTATCGATATACAATACGTCGATATCAACCGGTCGCGCCTCGTGACGGTGTGAGCTCGCCCGTCCAACCGCAATCTCTATGCGCTTTGCAAACGCTATGAAGGCTGGGCGATCCAGCTCAGTGCGCAGGTGCGCCGCCACATTTAGGAACGACGGTCCTGCTGCTCCTTCTGCCGGTTCGCTCTCGAAAAACGACGAAACAACTTCAATGACGGTTTTTGCGCGCAGCCTTTGCAGCGCGGCCAAGATATTGCTCTGCCTATCTCCAAGATTTGAGCCGAGTCCAATGTAGATATCGTGCAACTTCATAAGCCTTTCTTCGGTTAGCCAGCGCATATTATTGGGCACAACGTGCCACAGGGGGGCTCATGAAACGGAACGTCGCTCAAAGGGAACGCTATATTTCACTCTTGGGAGGCGGGGCACTCATGCTCGGTGGCCTGCGCAAACGCGGTTTCATAGGATCGCTCATGGTACTTCTTGGAGCGGAAATGGTTTTCCGCGGAGCGTCAGGCCACTGCCCCATGTACGGCGCTCTTGGCGTCGACACGACTCAAAATGCCACTGATCCACACAATCCAGACGCGTCCGTTCCTTATAAACATGGCGTGCGCGTCGAGTACAGCCTTACGGTTGGCCGTCCGGCTGAGGAGCTCTACGCGTACTGGCGCAAACTCGAAACGCTGCCCCACTTCATGGAACATCTCCAGGAAGTCACCGTACTCACAAACAAGCGCTCGCGCTGGGTTGCCAAAGCGCCGCTGGGCAGCACGGTGAGTTGGGAAGCAGAAATCAATAACGACATCCCGGGGCAACTCGTTGCATGGCGCTCGTTGCCGGGTTCAACCATTGACAATGCCGGCTCGGTTCATTTCGACGAGCGGGGCGCTCACACTGAAGTACGCGTGGTGCTTGAATATACTCCGCCGGTGGGACAGCTCGGCGCTGCGATAGCGAAACTCCTGGGAGAAGAACCACAATCTCAAATCGCCGGCGACATGGAACGCTTTAAAACACTGATGGAAAGCGCTACTGTCCGTTGAGCAGTTTGCGAAGGTACTGAGCGTCGCCGATTGCTGCGGCCTCTACGTCATTATTGAAGTAAATGAACGTGCAATTAACCCGTGAGCCAACAGCTCGCAAACGCTTAGCCCATCGCTGTAACGTTCGCTTTGGATACGAGCCCGCGTAAAGACTCGTGTAACCGTGAAAGCGCACGTAAGCGAAGTCGGCAGTGACAACATCAGCGGTTTTCGCTCTTGGATAATCATGGATGCAGAACGCCATCTTCCTACGGCGTAAAATCTGGTAAACCGCTTCCTGATTCCACGACTTGTGGCGAAATTCGACCACGTAGCGGTACTCGGCTGGAAGTTTATCCAAGAATGCTTCCAGGCGCTGGTCATCGCGCTCTAAAAACGGGGGAAATTGGCACAAGATTTGTCCGAGCTTAGAGCGGTCGAAACATCCGATACGGTCCATATAATTGTGGATGAAGTCGTCTAAGCGTGGGGGCAAATCTTTACGGTGGGTAATTAAACGGCTGAGCTTTACGGTAAAGATAAAATTGTCCGCGACCGTATCGCACCAACGCGCGACTTGTGCTTCTTTTGGCAGGCGATATGTTGTCGCGTTCAGTTCGACTGTCGAAAACCGCTGTGCATAAAATGCCAACCAGCGCGACTGAGAGACCCCCTTGGGATAGAACCGGTTGCGCCAATCGCCGTACGTGAAGCCGCTCGTACCGAGCCGGAAATTGCTCATCCGCTTCAAGGTACCCGACTTGCTCTCTGCAAAACAAGCCCTACCGTGGATCAATCGCTCATCTATCCTTACCTAATCGAACCGCTGGAAGTGGAAGCAATTTGGGGCGGCCATGCACTTGCGCGGGAGTACGGGAAAAAGGCCGACCCGAAGGTCAAAGTCGGTGAATCTTGGGAGTGCTGGGATAAAAATGTCGTCGCGAACGGTCCTTTGCAAGGATCAAGTATTGCGGAGCTGCGCGAACGGCTCGGGGGGACCTTGCTCGGGGATTTGGACCCGACGCAGATGTTTCCGATATTAACGAAGATTATCGATGCGCGCGGTTCACTCTCCGTGCAGGTCCACCCGGACGATGCGTATGCGCAGCGCGTGGAACATCAAGCCAACGGTAAAACAGAGTCTTGGTTCATTTTAGGCGCGGAGCCAGGTGCGGAATTGATCTTGGGCTGGGCGCGCGACACCGACCGTGAAGAGTACCTGCGTCGGGTCGCCGAGGGTTCGCTGGCCGATATACTGCGCCGAGTGCCCGTGCAACCCGGTGACGCCTTTTATTTGCCGGCTGGCACACTGCATGCTATCGGCGCCGGCATAATTCTTTTTGAGACGCAGCAAGCCAGCGACTTAACGTATCGCATTTTTGACTGGAATCGTGTCGACGCAAACGGCAAACCCCGTGCGCTTCACGCAGATCGTGCCGCCGATGTTTTAGATTGGAAGCGCAGCACGGCGGGCGCAATCTCAGAACTGTCATATGTTTACGATGGACTTGCACGAACGGCGCTCATCGCCGATCGGCGCTTCGTGGTCGAACGCATTGCCCTCAAGCCGGAGGTTCGCTACGTGTCAACTGACGGCCGGCCTCTGGTCATCATGGCGCTGGACCAGAGAATCGAGCTTGAATGTAACGGCGTGCCGTCCAGCGTCAAGCCATATCAAACCGTCCTAATTCCTGCCGCCGCGAAGCGGCTAGCGATTAGCGGAACGCCCAGCGCGAACATATTGCTAGCAACACCATTAGGCTCGAACTCACTGGAACACCGGCTTGAGTCGGTGAACATCAACAGTCGGGTCATCACGCGCTTCATGGCGCAGTTTACGCCGGCCACCGGCATGGAAACATCACGGCGATGAAATATTTACCTTTCCTCATTGCGGTTGTCATGCTAGGGGCAGCCCCCCGTCCTACTCCCAGTCCCTCTCCCATCCCGCGCAATAGCACATCGCCCAGGCG
>JALYZK010000119.1 GCA_030945705.1 Vulcanimicrobiota bacterium
ACGTTTTCTGCAAGCCGCTTTTGTGCCTCGCGACGCTGACGGCTTTGCCTTGCATGGCGCAGATCGAGCCGCAGACTTTTTACGCTCCGTCTTACCATCGTGGAGTGATGTCGAGCATGTTTTGGAACCCTCGCTCCAGGCGGTGCTAAGTGGCGAAGCGCAGCTCACCGTTTGCGTTTCTGCGCGGCGAGCGAATAATGAGGGCTGGTTTGATTTAGATCTTGACGTCTTCGCGCGTGAGGGCGAGCCGTTAACCAGGCAAGAACTGAGTGCGATATTAGCGAGTTCTGGCCGGTATGCCGACGTGCAGAACAAGCTGGTAGACCTTTCTCGCGTGCGTGAGCAACAGGCTCTTTTGAACGATTTGGCGAGGCAGCCGCATTTAGGATTTGCGTCACTTCTTGCCATGCATGACGAGCTTCATGCCGCTTTCAAGGTTGTGCTGCCTGCAGAAATCCAAGAGCTCCGGGAACGCGTCCGCGCCTTTGCGGGTATCGATCACGTCCGCCCTCCGGAGCATTTGAAAAACGTACTGCGCCCGTACCAGGGCCGTGGACTCGATTTTCTTATGTACTTGTCTTCCTTTCGCTTCGGCGGCATTTTGGCCGATGACATGGGCATTGGCAAGACTTTACAAGCGTTGGCATACTTGTCGCTACGCAAAGAACGCAACGGACTCAAGCCGTCACTGGTGATCGCGCCAACGTCCGTGACGCATACATGGGAAAGCGAAGCATCGCGATTCACTCCGGAGTTAGCGGTTCTTCGGCTGCAATCCGGTTCGACACGCGCCCAGAGATATGAAGACATCGCGCAGGCGGACATCGTCGTTACTTCGTATGCATTGGCGCGCGCGGATGCCGAACTTTTGCGCAACTACAGCTTTCGCACGTTGATTCTCGATGAAGCTCAACACGCAAAGAATCCGGCGAGCCAGATTGCGCGAGTCATTCGGGGTCTTCGCGCCGAACATCGCCTGGCTCTAACGGGTACGCCGGTTGAAAATTCGCTGCGCGATTTGTGGTCGATTTTTTCCTTCGTGGAACCTGGTTTGCTCGGCGCCCAAACGTCGTTTCGGCGTGTGTTTGAGCTGCCAATAACCGAAGGTAACGCCGATGTGACCGCAAGACTCCACGCGCGCCTTGAGCCGTTTCTGTTACGCCGTACCAAAGAAGATGTGGCGCCGGACTTACCTGAGCGGACCGAAAGTGTTATCGAGTGCGAGCTCTCGTCAACGCAGATGCGCCTGTATCGCGCGATAGCCGACGCGGCGCGCCGGGAAATTCTCCCGCAGGTCGATGAAGCCGGGATTGTGGGGGCGCAAATGCATGTTTTGGCAGCGCTGACGCGGCTGCGGCAAGTTTGCGCGCATCCGGGCCTATTGGTTCCGGAATACATCGATGACCCCCAAGCAAGCGCCAAATTCGAAGCGTTCCTTGAGACGTTGAAAGACATCGTGGAAGGCGGACATCGCGTTTTGGTGTTCAGCGCTTTCAGTTCGATGTTGAAAATAATGCGCAAACATCTAGACGCTATTTCTATGCGGTACTGCTATCTTGATGGTGGGGTTAAGGACAAAGACCGTAGTTCGCAAGTCGCACGTTTCATGGACCCCACGGGTCCGCCGGTGTTTTTGTGCTCGCTTAAGGCTGGTGGAGTGGGGTTAACGCTAACCGCGGCTGATTACGTTGTGCTTTACGACCCGTGGTGGAATCCAGCTGTTGAGCGTCAGGCGATCGATAGGACGCACCGGATAGGGCAGAGCCGTGCGGTGACCGCGTACCGCTTGGTCACCCGGGGCAGTGTAGAAGAAAAAATTCGCCTTCTGGCGCAACACAAGGCAGAACTGTCGCACATTGTCATAAAGGCCGACAGCGCGCTGGCCAAAGCACTTACTCGCGAAGATCTCGAGTTGCTCTTGGCCGACCCCATCGAGGTGGCCTAAGTGTTCTCTTAAAGGGAAGGAAACATTCACAGGAAGACGTCGTATAGTCGAATAAGTCGACTCGCCCCTGTTACCCTCTCTATTAGGATCGCATATGTCAAATCGTTTTGCCGCGAACGCCGGGCGAATTCTAGACACTGCAAGCGCGCGCGGCGCCCAGTATGCCGACGTCCAGTTTTGGATGGTCGAGCAAGGCCGGATGTTCGTGCGCAACGGCGTCGTCCGTGGCGTTGAGAGCAGCTCAACAGTAGGTTACGGCGTGCGAGCGCTGGTTGGCGGCAGTTGGGGTTTTGCCGGAAGCGATCATTTTGATGCACGCGGACTTGATGCCGCCGCAGCGCTCGCCGTGACAATCGCTAAAGCAAGTGCTCGAGTTGCCGGCCGAATTCCGGCAGTTAAGCCGACAGAAAAACACGTCGACAGCTTCACCACACCGTTTCAAATTGATCCGCGAACTGTTTCACTCTCTGCGCGAGCCGACGAGCTGCTGGCGGCTGAGAAAGCCCTGCACGTTGCGAAAAATATTTTCAGCGGTTATGGTTACTTGACTACTTGGGACACCGGCAAAGAGTTCTATTCGACAAACGGCAGCGCGATTACGCAACGCATTTTGCAAGCTGGCGCCGGGATAGGGGCGGTATCAATCGGCAAGGACGGCGATGTGCAGCAACGCGGTGGTCCGGGCGATTTTGGTCTGTTTCAAGGCGGCGGTTATGAAGTCATCAAACGCGCGGAATTAATGAAAAACGCGCCGATGTACGGCGAAGAAGCATCGCGCCTGGCTGACGCGCCGATATTGCCGACGATGACGACCGATTTGGTTTTGCATGGAGCCGTCCTCAATCTTCAAATGCACGAGTCAATCGGACATCCGCTAGAGCTTGATCGTTCCCTTGGCTGGGAAGCTAATTTTTCAGGCATCTCTTGGGCGACCGCTGATAAGGTTGGCAAGTTGCGATACGGCAGCGAGCGGATGACCGTTTATTGCGATAATACGCTGCCCCAAGGGATGGCGACCGTCGGCTATGATGACGAGGGTACAAAATCGGAACCCGTGACGCTCATAGAAAGAGGAGTGCTCCGAGCGTTCGAATCTTCGCGTGACACAGCCAGCGAAACAGGACTTCCCAGAACCGCATCGGTTCGGGCAGCCGATTGGTCGAGCGTTCCAATCGTGCGCATGACGAACATCGTACTGGCGCCCGGGGAAGGCACGCTGGATTCAATTATCGCCGAGACTAAAGACGGCGTGTTGATGAATGGAATTCGCTCTTGGTCCATCGACGATCACCGCTTGAACTTTCAATTCGGGCCGCAAACGGCCTACGAAATTAGAAACGGCAAACTTGGCAAACTGTACAAGAAGCCGACGTACACAGGAATCACGCCGGAGTTCTGGGGTTCTATGGACCGGGTTGCAGGCGCATCGGAAATGGTAACCTGGGGGACGCCGAACTGTGGCAAAGGTGAACCCGAGCAGGCGGGCCGCACTACTCATGCCTGTTCGCATGCGCGCTTCAAAGCCGTCAAAGTGGGAGTTAAAGCGGATGCCTAACGCAGCTGATTCACTGACGATTGCCGAACGCGTCGTGCTGCTTGCACGCGGATCCGATCAAGCGCAAGCCACTGTGTCTTCTAACCGCGCGGCGTACTCGCGTTTCGCAAGGAACTATGTAACTCAAAATCTGAATGCCGACTCAACTACCGTCACTTTAACCTACGTTCGTAACGGTCATTTAGGGACTGCGACGACGGGGAACATCTCGCAATCGGGCTTGCATAGGTTGGTCGCCTCGGCGGCGGACATTGCCAAACGCGTGCCCAAAAATCGAGAATTCGTTTCGCTGGCAAAAAGAGCGCCAATCGCGAAGGCGATCAAGAGCGTTTACGCTTCAACGCGCGATGCCACTCCTGACGACCGCGTGAACAAGTTGCTCCCTGTATTTGCTCGCATGAAGCAAAGCAATCTAAGTTCGGCGGGTTTTACCACCACACAAACGAGCGTCACCGCCGTCGCCAATTCTCTTGGAGTGCGAGTGGCGTTCGAAGGGACCTATGGTGGGATCGAAATCAAAGCGATGGCGGCAAACACCAGCGGCTTTGCCGAATACTTTTCGCGCGATTACGCAAGCCTTGATTCCGCCGAACGCGCGCAGCGCGCTTCAGCGAAAGCAACCGTATCCTCGACGCCGGAAGATTTTGCTCCGGGAACGTACACGGTAATATTGGAACCCCCCGCATTCGTGGAT
>JALYZK010000121.1 GCA_030945705.1 Vulcanimicrobiota bacterium
CCCCTGAACCTACACCGGGCCGGCATACGCCTGCGCCCCCCGTCCTTCTGGCGCCAAGCGCCACCCCACGCCCGACGCCGGTACCGAACCCAACGTTCACCGTAGCCCCGCGCCCCACGCCTGTGGGTCAAGGCTCCGGCCGGCCTGTCGTGCCGGCCAGCGGGGCGCCGCAGGGTCCGGAAACCCCGGTTCCCGGGCCGACGGGCAGTGCAATTCCGCCGTAGGAGGCTAGCGGTCTTTAGCCTCGCCTTGGCGGGGGTTGTTACAATAGGTACAGAGGCCGCTTTTCAAGGGGAAGTCATGAAACAAACCGGGACCCAAACGCTCAAACGAGGCTTAGCGCAGATGCTCAAAGGGGGCGTAATCATGGATGTCGTTACGCCGGAACATGCCGTCGTGGCGCAGGAGGCCGGAGCAGTGGCGGTCATGGCGCTTGAGCGAATACCGGCCGACATTCGTGCCGCCGGCGGAGTGGCTCGGATGAGTGACCTCGATTTAGTGCAAAAGATCATGGATGCCGTTACCATTCCCGTAATGGCTAAAGTTCGCATCGGCCATTTTGCGGAAGCGCAGGCGTTGCAGGAGCTCGGAATTGATTTTATCGACGAATCGGAAGTTCTCACACCGGCCGACGATAAGTATCACTGCGACAAGCATGGTTATAAGGTTCCGTTTGTTTGCGGCGCGCGCGATTTGGGCGAGGCGCTGCGGCGCATTTCCGAAGGCGCCTCTATGATTCGTAGTAAAGGGGAAGCCGGCAGCGGCAATATCGTCGAGGCAGTTCGCCACATGCGGGCAATCAAAGATGGAATCGCGGAACTTTCAGTCGTACCACAAGAAGAATTGGTAGCCCGGGCGCGCGATTTGGGCGCTTCGCTGGAAGTCGTTAAGGAAGTAGCAGAGACCAAGAAGTTGCCTGTTGTATTGTTTTGTGCAGGCGGAGTCTCCACGCCCGCGGACGCGGCCCTCATGATGCACTTGGGCGCCGAAGGCATTTTCGTTGGAAGCGGTATTTTTAAATCATCGAATCCCGAGGCGTTTGCGAAAGCGATCGTGGATGCAACGACTCATTACGAAGATCCCGCAGTTATCGTTGCGGCTTCCAAGTCACTTGCCGGAACCGCTATGGCGGGAATCGATTTAAGAAGTCTGTCTGAGTCGGAACTGCTGGCAACGCGCGGCAATTGATAAGCCAGACGTGTCATTGTTACCGCGAATCGGCGTACTTGCCGTGCAAGGCGATGTCCGCGAACACATTTCCGCCCTAGAGGAGAGCGGCGCTCGTGCCGGGGCGGTGAAAACGCCGGCCGACTTAGAGAGCATGGACGCGCTTATTATTCCCGGTGGTGAGTCAACCACGGTGATAAAATTATTAGAACGCGTAGCGCTCGCGGCGCCGCTGCAACGCAGAGCAGCCGAGGGAATGCCCGTGTGGGGTACTTGTATGGGGATGATTCTCTGCGCACGCAACGTGGTCCGTGGGCATCAGCCGACCCTAGATTTAATCGACATCGCCGTACGCAGAAACGCATTCGGGAGGCAAATTGCCTCGGCTGAGGTTGCCCTGGATATTCAGGTTCTCGGGGAGACACCGTTTCCTGGAATTTTTATTCGCGCCCCTTGGATCGAAAGCGCGGCTAAAGACGTTTGCGTGCTGGCATCGCTCGACGGTCATGGCGTCCTGGTGCGGCAACATAATGTACTGGCCTCAGCGTTTCATCCCGAACTTACGACGGACAGGCGTTTGCACCGATATTTCGTCGCAATGGTGAACGCCCACGTTCCGATAGGGACTGCGGCCGCACGCGCTTAAATCCATCGAGGCTATGAGCTCCGAGGCTGCATCCGTGGAAAAAGGACCTACGGCGGAAGCCGGTTTCCAAGGTGAAATACCTGCGGTGGAACCGCTGCTAATGGAAGTTGTAGCCACGCTTTCACTGGCTGCGCACGCGTATCTAGGGGACCCGGAAAAAGGACGCGCCGCCGCCTTTGCGTCGGCTGAGATAGCAATTTACGTCGCCAGCACTGCGTTCGAGCGCGTAAAAGAACGATTGCGCGTCGAGGAACGGTTAGCGGTCACCCAAATGTTGACCGAAACACGAATGACGTGCGTACGAAGGCGAGGATTGTAATTCTCGCTTTTTGGAAGTGCGAAGCGCGGCGTAAAGGCGGCGCAATCTAAAATGACCGAAGTCCTAGTTTTGAATTTTACTTACGAAGCGCTTAACATCACGAACTTTCAACGCGCTGTTAAGTTGATTTTTTCGGGAAAAGCCGAGGTCATTCACGGCCAAGAACGCGTTCTGGGATCGCCGACCTTTGAGATGCGGATGCCCTCTATTATCAGGATGCTTTATTACATCAAGCGCCCTATGCAGAAGGTCGCTTTGACGAAGAAAAACATTTTGTTGCGTGATGATTACGTTTGTCAGTATTGCGACGCAAAAGGTGAGAGGATGATGACGGTGGACCATGTTGTACCACGGAGTAAGGGCGGCCCTTCGACCTGGGAAAACTTGGTGTGCGCGTGCATGCGGTGCAACAACCGCAAGAATAATCGTTCACCGGAACATGCTAACATGAAACTCAAACGAAAGCCAAAGACGCCAAAATACATCCCATGGATTCGCGTGAAACGCAATACTTTGCCGGGCGAGTGGCATAAGTTCTTGTTCTTGTATAACGTTTCCATTGACGAACGCGTCGAAACTTAGCGTATATTTCGTATCTCTAACCGAGTCACAATACAAAAAATGAACTAGCGGCAGGGGCAAACGCTTGGATCAATCGCGGACCCCTTACTTTGCGGCCTTGTTGGACTATGTCGACGCGGGCGTTATTCCGTTTCATACCCCAGGTCACATACAAGGAAACGGGATGGATCGCGGATTCCGCGAGTTTATCGGTGACAATTTTGCGTCAATCGATTTAACTCCCATGCCAGGGCTGGACGATCTGCTCCAGCCTACGGAATCCATCCTCGAAGCGCTGGCTCTGGCAGCCGATGCTTATGGCGCAGACCGTTCCTACTTCCTAATCAATGGTTCCACCAGCGGAAACCAATGCATGATGATGACTGCCGCTAATCCAGGTGACGTTGTCGCGGTTCCGCGCAATTCGCACAAGAGTCTGCTTGGTGCGCTGATCATGAGCGGCGTTCGGCCGATCTACATGCAACCTGAAGTAGACGAGAGCCTCCACATGGATAACGTCGTTACGCCTGCAACGGTGCAACAAACAATGGAAGCGCATCCGGAAATAAAAGCCGTTTATATCGTAAGCCCGACGTACTACGGCGTCGCGGCCGACCTTCGTTCAATCGTAGAAATCGTTCATGCTCAGGACAAGGTTCTAATGGTGGACGAGGCATGGGGTCCGCATTTTCATTTTCATCCAGCGCTACCCGTTTCGGCGACGGCGGCGGGCGCCGATTTGTGCATCAATTCAACGCATAAAATGCTATCGAGTTTCTCACAGACCGCGATGTTGCACCAAAAGGGCGACCGTGTGCGGATCGATCGCTTGGAAGCCGTACTCAAACTGTTTTTATCCACATCGCCGAATCTCGCGCTCATTGCTTCGCTGGATGTCGCTCGCAAGCAAATTGCCACGGAAGGTGAAGCACTGCTCTCACGCACTATCGCACTGGCCGATGAGGCGCGGGGAAGGCTAAATGCAATCGAAGGAGTCTACTGTTTTGGTCGGGAGCGGATCGGCCAGAATGGGCTCTTTGACTTCGATCCTACGAAGGTAACGATTACGGTGAAGGATCTTGGTTATACCGGTTACGAAGCCGCAGAAATTTTGCGAAGGCGCTACAACGTGCAAGTGGAACTGGCTGATCTCTTTAATTGTGTCGCGCTCTTTACTATTGGGACGACGGCAGCGGCAATGGAGCGTCTTATTTTTGGCGTGAGTGAACTAGCTCGCGAGGATCGCCCGCTTGATATATTCTCGCCTTCAGGTATACTCGAGCGTCGTCTGCGCAGCGGAACGTACCTGTTACCAAAGACCCCAGTTATGCGCATGCTTCCCCGGGAAGCTTTCTTAGCCGATACCGAGCCGGTTATCTTTAAGGCCAGCGCCGGGCGCATCTGCGCTGAAGTAATCACGCCCTACCCGCCTGGAATACCTGTTATTTCACCCGGGGAAGAGATTAGCAAAGAAATCATTGATTATTTGGATTTGGAGATTCGCGCTGGCGTGCGCATGCAAGGGCCCTTCGACAAAGAACTTAAGAAAATTAGAGTCGTTAAAACTTAAAAGGACCATCAGCGAACTTTCAATAAAAAAGAACAAACGCTTCGCTTCTTGAGGATCAGTATTGGCCGTCAACGCCGACTCTGTCTCACCTAATTGGGAACTGGCTCAACTCCTCGATATTTTCCCGCTTGCGATCAGGCAATCGCTCGTCCGTTTAACGAATATCGAGGAGGTTATCGAGGTCGTGCTCGATCTGGGACGCGCACCGGAAGCCCGTTTTGAAAACGACTTTGTATACTTAACTGACACCGCCGTGACGCACGAAGAAATAGCACATGTAAGCTCTCGCCTTTCTCCCTTCGGCGCCGATAACCGGGCAGGCATCGAGCAAACCCTACATCGCATTTCGGCGATTCGCAATCGTGCTGGTAAAATTATCGGACTTACTTGTCGCGTGGGGCGAGCCGTCTTCGGGACAATCGACATCATACTAGATGTAATACGCAGCGGAAAATCTATTTGCTTGCTGGGTCGACCGGGCGTCGGAAAAACAACCATGTTGCGTGAATGTGCGCGCGTCCTTAGCGAAGACCGCAAGCGTGTGGTAATAGTCGATACTTCAAACGAAATCGCCGGAGACGGAGATGTACCCCATCCGGGCATCGGGCCGGCGCGCCGCATGCAAGTCACGGACCCGACTCTGCAGCATGCGGTAATGATCGAGGCTGTCGAAAACCATATGCCCCAAGTCATCGTGATCGATGAGATTGGGACGGAAGCGGAGACGTTGGCAGCCAGGACAATCGCCGAGCGGGGCGTTGCGCTAATCGGTACCGCGCATGGACGAACTCTCAAGAATCTGCTGATGAACCCAACGCTCTCCGATCTAGTTGGCGGCATTAGCGCCGTAACTCTTTCAGACGAAGAAGCCCGCCGTCGCGGAACACGCAAGACGGTGCTCGAGCGCAAAGCGCCGCCCACCTTCGATGTGCTCATTGAAATTGTGGACCGTGACCGCCTTGCTCTTCATCAAAACGTCGCGGACGTTGTGGATGCACTACTGCGCGGATATTCGCCCCAGCCGGAAGTTCGTCAACGCATGCCAGGCGGAAGCGTTACCGTTGTTCAGGAAGCGAATCCAGAGTCAATGCCGCTGGTCCATTCTACATTTGGCATTGAAGATGAAAGCCAAATGGACGACCGCGATCGCCCAATATCCATCTTTCCATATGGTGTATCGCGCAACAAAATCGAGCGAGCAATTCACAATTTGCGCGTAAATGCTTCGATGGCAAGAAATTGGGATGAGGCCGATATTGTGCTGACGCTCAAGACTTTGGAGCGCAGAGAATCCGCTAAGTTGAAACAGATTGCCACAGAAAACGTGCCGATTTATTCAATCAAGACCAACACAACAACTCAAATCCAAAGTTGCCTCAAAGATGTGTTCAACTTACCATCGGTAGATAATGAAGAAATAGCCTTGCGTGAGGCAGAAGAAGCGATCTATCAAGTCCTTCTTGACAGTAAGGCCATCGAGCTCTCACCGCAGACCTCTTACGTCCGCCGCATGCAGCATCAATTAGCCGAGAAATACCGCCTCCAATCCCGCAGCACTGGCCTCGAACCGAATCGGCGGGTTCGTATCTTCCGCCACACCGATGTATAGGCATGTTCATTACCTTCGAGGGCATAGAAGGTTGCGGTAAGTCCACTCTTTTATCAGCCGTTGCCCGCGCGCTGAGCAAGAGCGGCCGCGAGATTCTTACCGCGCGAGAACCGGGCGGTACGGCGGTAGGTGATCGTATTCGAGCGATTTTTCTCGAACAGTCAATTGAAATGAAACCCCTCTGCGAAGCCTTACTCGTTAGC
>JALYZK010000002.1 GCA_030945705.1 Vulcanimicrobiota bacterium
GGTCCAGGTCGACCGTCAACAAGCGCAAGCCCAACTTTCCAGCATTGACTCGCAGAAATCGCGACTTGCACCCACCATCAATGGCGCGCAATCCGTCGCTCCCAATCCGGTCCTAGCGCAGCTGCAAAATCAACTTTCTCAGATAACCGTTCAGTTAGAAACAGCGCGGCGTCAGTATACCGAAGAGCATCCGACCGTGATTGGGTTAAAAAATCAGCAAGCTCAGATCCGTCAGCAGATAGGAGCCCAACCCGCGACGATCGTCGCGAACACTAGTACCGTGCCAAATCCGGTGTATCAGCAACTGGAGCAACAAGCAGCTCAATTCCGAGCGCAGGCTTCCTCAGCGGACGCGCAGCTTGGTGAACTGCAATCGCAGCGCGCCCAGTTAGCGCCGGCACTTCAACAGTTGCCCGGACAGACCGCCCGTCTGGCAGATTTGCAGCGTTCGGCTAAATCAGCCGAGGATATTTTCAACGCTCTGCAACAGAAGTACAACAGCGCCGCTATCGCAAAGACGACGGCACTTTCGGACGTCACGATCACGCAACCGGCTCTCGCATCGACCGCATTAGTTAAACCTAATTTAAAACTGAATCTTCTGCTCGGAACGGTCCTCGGTCTAATTATAGCGATTGTAGGAGTTCTGATCTTGGACTTCTTTGATAATCGCGTCAAAGACGAACGCAATGTGGAAACCGAGTTGGCTCTGCCGACCTTGGCCAGTATTCCGCTTGTGAAGATGCGCGACGGTGTGGCGGCTCTTCCATGGGTGCGTGCGCTCACTATAGAATCGTTCCTGCAACTCGTTACCTCGATCCGTTATGCGTCGGATTATCCGGTCCGCTCCCTGTCAATAACCAGTCCGACGCAGGGTGACGGCAAGAGCACGGTAGCTCTCAATATGGCGATCGCAATGGCCGAGATCGAGCCCCTCGTGCTCCTCCTCGATGCCGATTTGCGGCGTCCCTCCTTGCATGCAAAGCTGCGGATGAAGAACGACCGTGGGCTCTCAGATATTCTGGTCGGCACCAAAAAGCTTGAGGAGGTGGTGCAGCGCACCAAATATCCGGGCTTGGATATCGTCGCTAGCGGGACTTCGGCACCTAATCCACTCAAGCTCTTGCAGTCAAATCGCATGGACGAACTGATCACGCACGCCCTGGAGAAATACCGCTGTATAATCTTTGACGGCGCAGCGTGCAATGCCACATTCGACTCTGCGGTCGTTAGCCGCAAGGTCGATGGCACCGTCATGGTGGTTTCAGCCGGGTTAACTGATTTGCGGTTCGCCAAACGTTCGTTGAGGCGGCTCGAACAAGTGGGGGTCAAGAACATCTTGGGCTTCGTCTTGAACCGCGTGGAGCCTAAACAACGCGATTACTCGGGCTATTACCTGGAGCCCTCAAAGTCCAGCGCCGCGGAGGAGCCCATGATCACGGCCTAGGCGTCGTGGTCTTAGCCCTACTAGTCATTTAGTACGTTGTATTCGGCGCACTTCTCCACTATCCTAAAATCACTGGGTGCAATCGCATCCACGCGGGGAAGATGGAGCAGGCAAGCTTAGTGCGATCATACGTCATCGAAGCACAAGACCTTTTTGTTCCCGCGCTTTCTGAAGCTCTGGTCGACGCAGGGCTTGAGATCGTGCGGGTTTCGCGTCATATCGACTTGAAAGGCTTGCTTAACTTACAGCCGAGAGTCTTGTTTCTCGATTTGGACTTTGTCGAGGACGAGCCGCTCGAGACAATACGCCTATTGCGCACGCTCCTGCCCGAGGCATACATCTGCGTCTATACCAGCGATCGCAGCGCAGGCTGGTCTAAAGAGTGCCATTTCTCGGGGGCAAACGCTGTTTTCTCAAAGTCCGCGCCACGACACGAACTGGTTACCGGTATTCGCAGCACGATCGCAACGGGAATTTATACGGATCGGCGCTTTACTGAAGAGGCGCGTTAAGCGCCGGACTATCGAGAACTCGAGAACGCCTGGAAAAGCTTGCGCGGCACCCACGATGTGCGCGTGCGCGAAGTGGCGTGCGTCGGAGCCCCCCACACGCTGTTGCTTGCCGAGATAGGCGGCGCGCGGTCTGCAACCCTGTCCATCTCTGCCGGCGTGCACGGCGACGAGCCTGTTCCACCGTGGGCACTGTTTAGCATCGTATCGAGTGGCCTATTGGACAGCCGTTACGCCTACCGCCTATGGCCATGCACCAACCCCACCGGATACCAGGCCGGAACGCGCTTCAACGCGGAGGGCCAGGACATCAACCGCAGTTTTAGCCGGGGCGGATTAACGCCCGAAGCAAAAGCGATCATTACCGCAACGCGTGATCGAAAGTTTGCGTTGTCCATGGACCTTCACGAAGATTTTGAAGCCGAGGGATGCTATTGTTACGAGCCAGCGAACAACGGCGATTCTCTCTCCCAGGCAGTCATCGAGGCACTTGACGACGCTGGATGTCCAGTGCAAGATATGACGCACAGCTTCGATTTAGGCTATCCATCCGACACGGGCTACAAGCTCTCGCTCAAGAGAGGGCGCGTTATCACCAATCCAAGAGAAGAAGTCAAACACTTCGAGGGGCTGCCGTACAGTATCTATATTGCGCGCCGCGCCGCCAGGCGTTCGCTAACCTTCGAATCGCCGCGCAAGCGAAGTTGGAACGAGCGTATTGCGATGCATCGCCTTGCTGTCACTTCGGTGCTTGCCGCGCTCGTTAAGGTTTCGTCCACAACTATCGAGAAGTGATACGGCATGGTTCCCGAGCGCGACAGTTTAGAAGTTGATGTTCTGTTTGTGGGGGCGGGCCCCGCAAGCTTAGCCGGCGCGATTCATTTGAGCCGTCTGGCCAAAGAACAGAAGCGCGACATTTCAGTGATGGTTATTGAAAAGGGCGGCGAGATAGGGCACCACGGCATCTCGGGTGCGGTATTAGACTCGCGGGCGTTAGACGAACTGTTACCGGATTGGAAAGAGCGCAACGCCCCCATAGAGGCGCCGGTAAGCAGCGAGGGACTCTGGTTTCTTACCCGCCATGGAAAGATTGCGGCCCCGATTATTCCCCCGATGATGAACAACACCGGCAAATACGTCGCTTCGCTTCAAAAGATTACAAAGTGGATGGGCGCAGTAGCGGAAGAATCCGGCGCCGACGTCTTTGCTTCGTTTCCTGGCCAACGATTACTATGGGAAGGCGAAAGGGTGACCGGTGTGCGCATCGGTGATAAGGGCGTCGATCACAACGGCACCCCAAAGAGCAATTACGAGCCCGGACCGGATATTTTTGCGAAAATCACAATTCTGGGTGAAGGCCCGCGCGGCACGCTTGCAAAGCAGGCGCTTTCACTATTAGAGCTGACCAACAACCGAGAACCGCAGGTTTATGCGCTTGGACTAAAAGAGCTGTGGCAATGTGCGCCAGGGAGCATACAACCGGGCAGCGTCGTTCATACGCTGAACTACCCGCTGCCCCCAGAGACCTTCGGTGGCGGCTTTATCTACGGGATGTCGGGCGACGTATTGGACGTCGGCTTCGTCGTGGGTCTTGATTATCGTGACCCCACGACGGATCCGCACGACGAATTCCAGCGTTTCAAAGCACATCCCTCAGTACGGGCCCTCCTTGAAGGCGCAAAGCTCGTGCGTTATGGCGCCAAAGCCATCCCCGAGGGTGGTCTTTTTGCGATGCCGCAGCTGTATGCAGATGGTTTAATGATGATCGGCGACACCGCCGGTTTCTTGAACGGTATGCGACTAAAAGGAATTCATCTCGCGATGAAATCGGGGATGCTCGCCGCGCAGACAGCATTTGAAGCGCTCATTGCGCAGCAGACCGATGCCCAAGCGCTGAGCCGGTATGAAACCAAATTTAAAGATTCCTGGGCGTACAAAGAAATGTACAGCGCGCGTAACTTCCATCAAGGGTTCAAGGGTGGTCTTTTTGCGGGGATGCTCAACACAGGACTTGGCATGGTTTCCGGCGGGCGTGGGTTTGTGCTAAAAGATCGTCTCGAGGGCGAAGAAGGATACGCCCAGATGCGTAAGGTTGGTTACAAACCAAAAGAGACTCCCCGCGCCGTTATCGACAACGTTGTGACCTTTGACAAACTCACCGACGTTTTCAGCAGTGGAACGATGCACGAGGA
>JALYZK010000039.1 GCA_030945705.1 Vulcanimicrobiota bacterium
AATCTCCACTTCGCATTCCAGACGCGCGCACCAAGCGATGTCCACCATTCCGGCGCGCTGCTTGCACAGCTCTATGAATCGTTCCCGATCAGCAACGATGTATGTGTGCTTTCGCAAGAAATCGTGCGCCTGATCAAACATCGATTGCTGGATCTGCGTCAAAAGCTCTTTGACTTTCAAAGCAATTTCACCGGTTTCAACGACGGTCTTGGCCCCTTCTTCCCCCCTCAGCCGGTCGCGGCGTACTATCATCACCGTGCGATTTTCCAAGTCTTTGTGTCCGATTTCAATGCGCAGGGGAACACCGCGCATCTCCCATTCGCTAAATTTCCACCCGGCGGTGTAGTCACGATCATCCACCTTGACGCGCACGTCAACAGTCCGTAAGCGAGCTGCTAGGTGGTGTGCGGCATCGACGGGCGCGACGTCCTTCCCCTTGATGATCGGCACGATGATTGCCTGAACCGGCGCCAGTTGCGGGGGAACTCGCAGTCCCCGATCGTCGCCATGCGCCATGATCATGCCACCGATCATTCTCCACGACATTCCCCAGGAGGTGGTCCAAGCATACTTTATCGTCTGATCGACGGTGGTAAACTTTATGTCATATGCTTTTGCAAAATTCTGTCCCAGCTCGTGAGACGTTGCAACCTGCAAGGCTCTACCGTCAGGCATTAAAGCTTCGATTGAATACGTATGCTGCGCGCCTGCGAAACGCTCGTTCGTGCTTTTTTCACCCGAGTACACGGGGACGCCGACGATATTCTGGGCTACGTCACGATAGACATCAAGCATCTGCAGTGACTCGTGATTGGCTTCTTGCTCGGTGGCGTGGGCGGTGTGTCCCTCCTGCCAAAGAAATTCCATCGACCGTAGGAATGGGCGCGTTGACTTTTCCCATCGCAAAACATTGGACCACTGATTGATGAGGATCGGCAGGTCACGATGCGATTGAATCCACTGCGCGTACATTGCGCCGATGATGACTTCAGACGTTGGACGGATTGCGAGCCGCTCAGTGAGCTTTTCTCCTCCCCCCTCCGTGACCCAGGCAACTTCGGGCGCGAAACCCTCGACGTGTTCTGCTTCCTTTCGAAGCAACGACTCGGGGATCAGTAGCGGAAAGTAGGCGTTTTCGTGACCCGTGGCTTTGAACCGGGCGTCGAGTGCGGCTTGCAAGCGTTCCCACATTCCGTAGCCGTACGGGCGCAGGACGATGCAGCCACGCACCGGAGAATATGATACAAGTTCCGCCTTGAGACAGACGGCAGTATACCAGGCTGACAAGTCGGCTGTCTTTGAAGGAATCTCTTTGAAATCTGGTGCCTTTTCTTCGGACATGAATCCGCTTGCGTTCCAAGCATCGAACGCGCAGTCCTCGCTATCTTGCTCGTCGAAACCAGCAGCATGCCGAAACTAACTAGAATTTATACGAGAACCGGTGACGATGGAACAACCGGATTAGTAGGCGGTCAGCGCGTCAAAAAATCTTCGCTGCGCCTTGACACTTACGGCACTATTGATGAGTTATCATGTGCAATCGGGTTAGCTCGAACGGCGATGTGCGATGCGCTCGAGGAGCACCCGAGAATCGAACTTCTCGATGAGTGGCTCGCCTGGACGCAGGATGTGCTATTCAATTTAGGTTCGGAACTCGCGACGCTTCCCAAGGACCGCGCCGAGCGGATGCCGTTCATTTCCGCCGGCGATGTAAGCGCGTTAGAACGCGCGATCGACGAGGCGCAAAAAGATTTGTTACCCTTGGCGAACTTTATTCACCCGGGCGGTTCATTTCCCGGCGGTTTCCTGCACCTAGCGCGAACGATTGCCCGCCGGGCCGAGCGGTTACTCGTGAAACTGTGGGAACGAGAGGGAATGTCGGACCACGTCCTGAGGTACGTTAACCGCTTATCGGATGCACTCTTCGTTTGGGCGCGTTGGGTCAATCACGAACTTTCGCAACCTGAATTCCTCTGGGGTGAGTCTACGCCTCCGGCGCCACGCTGAGCATACCGGCTGACGCGGTACATTCTCATTGCCATGGTTGAGAAATGATAGAACGAAACGCTGGACTGCAATACGCCACGTCGACGCGAGACCGCTTCTGTTCCAGTCGATAGGTCGCACTAAGGTTAACTTCGAACGCCACGCGCGATGGCAGTAGTACAGCGCCTGTTTTCCACCTTATCGATCGAAGGACTGCAAAAGGCCGGAGAACGCAAGGTGTTGCGACGGGTGTTACGCGGGCGCGACCTCATCGCGATCGGACTTGGCGCGATGATCGGTGGCGGCATCTATACAACCATAGGGTCCGGGGTAGCAACCACCGGTCCCTCGGTCATCCTGGCGTTTGTGCTTGCGGGGTTGGCCTCGTTTTTCGCGGCGCTCTGCTACGCCGAACTGGGCTCGATGGTGCCGATCGCGGGAAGCGCATACACGTATGCTTACGCGACGCTAGGCCAAGTTATTGCATGGATCATCGGCTGGGATCTTATTCTTGAATACGGCATTAGCGCAGCTCCCGTAGCGCAGCAATGGTCGGCATCCATGCAGGTTGTATTACATCGTATCGGGGTGAGTTTGCCGGCGTGGGCGCAGACCGCGCACTACGCAACGCATGGCGCATGGTGGGCCTTCGATGCCTCCAAATCGCAAATCGATTTACTCGGCGCCCTGTTTGTCTTGGCTCTTTCGGGCTTGCTTTCCATCGGCGTGAGAGAGACCGCAACGTCAAATAACATTTTTGTGGTGGCCAAGATAGCGGCGCTCTTGGTCTTTGTTGTGGCGGGTTTTACCTTGTTTCACGCCGCCAATTTGCATCCGTTCGCCCCGCACGGGTGGGGCACGCTGAGGCCCGGCGCAAGCGGCCTCGGTATCATCCCGGCGGCGGCATTGGTGTTTTTCGTGTTTATCGGGTTTGACGCGGCAACAACCGGCGCCGAAGAAACGGTCAATCCACAGGTTGATATTCCGGTGGGAGTGCTGGGTTCATTACTAATCGGTACGATTGTGTATTGCACGGTCGCAGTGGTGTTGGTAGCCGCCGTCCCGTGGCAGCACGTCGACAAGAATACCCCCCTCACGAGCGCCCTGGCGCCGCTCCACCTACCAATCGCAGAATGGATCATTCTGATGGGCGTGTTAGCGGGAACAACGAGTGTGGCCTTAACATCCTTGTTCGGACAAAGCCGCATTTTTTACGTGATGGCCCGGGACCGTATGCTGCCGCCCTTTGTAGCGGCGATTCACCCTCGCTTTAAAACTCCTGCCCGAATGACGATGATCACCGGCTTCTTGGTAGCGATCTTGACACTGATCGTTCCGCTAGACACGCTGTTAAAGCTGGTTAACATCGGCACGTTCAGCGCTTTCATTATCGTTTGCGCAGGGGTGATTTACTTGCGCTACAAGCGACCCCATCTGCCACGCAGGTTTCGCTCGCCTTTCGTACCGATCTTTCCCTTAATTGGAATCCTGCTCTCGCTGTTCCTCGCAACCGTCGGACTGGATTGGTTCACGTGGACGCGCTTTCTGGTCTGGCTGCTTGTCGGTTTGGTCTTCTATTTTTTGTACGGCTATCATCATTCGCGACCCCAGGTCATCAACGCCGAGCCCCTTCCCGAGTCATTGACGTTGGAGTGATTTCGGCTAGGGAGAGTCTTGTTGGGCTCCGGCTTCTTTGATACCGGATGTTATGACATCGATACGCGAGGTCCGGCGATCGTAGGAAACCTTTGTCCCGAATGCGCGAGCGATTCCATTGAGCGAAACCATTACCCGACCGCGAACCCGGAACGGAGCGTGAGAAAGGGTCAATGGATAGCCGTTAAGGGTGCCCTTTGTATCGCCAACCCGCAAACGTACGGTTTGATCGCCCCGCGTTATCTCAACTTGCTTGGATTTTCCATCGAAGTGGGCGTCCGCACCGAGAGCTTCGCTAATCGCTCGTAAGGGCACGAAAACATCCGACTGATGGGTCACCGGCGCTACATCCGTCGCAATGTTTTGCCCGTTAACGCGCAGCTCGACAGATCGAGAAAAGGCCAACGTCAATGAAACGACAAGCGCCAGAGCGGCCGTCACCGCCAACGTCGACCAGCCGGGTCGTTCCCAGTTCATCGACTCGTTACTTCATGCATATAATCGGGATACTGCTCTTCAATCACTTTTTCAATTTCTAAACGAAGGGCGCCAAGGAGCCGATCTTCGGCAAACGTGCCGACGAGCTGGCCTTTGCGGTAGATAGCACCTTTACCCTTACCACCCGCGACCCCAACATCAGCCATTTTGGATTCGCCCGGCCCATTAACGACGCAGCCCATGACGGCAACCTTGACCGGCGCGGCATACTGTTTTGCGATCGCCTCGACGCTACGTCCCAATTCCAGGACGTCGATATCGGCTCGCCCGCACGAGGGGCAGGCAGTAATTTCAAAGCCTCTTTCACGCAAGCCAAGTGATTTCAAAATGGCCCAGCACACGGGTACTTCTTCAATTGGATCCGCGGCTAGCGAAACGCGCAGCGTATCGCCGATTCCCTCCCACAACAGGATACCCAGGCCAATGGATGACTTCACGGTCCCGTCGCGCAGTAAGCCTGCCTCTGTAATTCCCAAATGCAGCGGATAGCTAACGCGCTTTGCCATCAACCGATAGGCGTACACCGTTGTAGGGACGTCATGAGCTTTGAGCGAGATGACGATGTCGGTATGACCGAGATCCTCAAGGATAGCCACATGCCGCAACGCAGACTCGACCATGGCTTCGGCAGTGTGCCCCAAGGATTTTTCAAGATCAGGGTCCAGCGAGCCCATGTTGACGCCGATCCGAATCGGAGTTCCGCGTTCTTTTGCGAGCGCGACCACTTGACGGGTTTTTTCGCGATCTCGAATGTTGCCCGGGTTCAGCCGCAGCTTAGCAACGCCGGCGTCGATCGCTGCAAGTGCCATGCGATGATCGAAATGAATGTCAGCCACAATCGGAACCGGTGAGCGTTTTACGATATGCGGCAGACCCGCCGCATCTCGGAAATCTTGACATGTCACACGAACGACCTCGCAACCTTCCATAGCGAGACCATACACTTGCTCGAGAGTTTTTTCGTAGTCTGCCGTGTCGGTTGTGGTCATGGACTGGACTGCCACCGGGTGGTCTCCACCAATCCAAATTCCCTTGGAATCCGATTCCCCGTCCTTATTCTTAAGAAATATCGGCTTCGAGTGGCGCCGCAAACGAATCATTTGAAATTCAAGACCTACAACGCACCCTTACCAGCCATGATATTTGCGATGTCATGGTAGGTAACGACCAAGATGAGCATGATTAAGAGTGCAAAACCGGCTACATGAACCAGGCCTTCTTTTTCGGGGTCGACGGGTTTACCGCGAACGAGCTCCGCAACAATAAACGCAGCCCGCCCACCATCCAGTGCCGGAATGGGGAGCAAGTTAAAAAACCCGAGCGAAAGCGATATTGCGGCCGCCAGTTCGAAATAGGGGGCCCAGCCAAAATCTTCCACGCGGGTAGCGGCTCGTGCTATGCCGACCGGACCTGATAGACTGTCCATATGATCGCGCGGATGACTTATCAACGCGAGCAAACCCTGGGCGGTGCCATGCACAAGCAGGGCAAAGTTTCGCAGCGAATCCGAAGCGGCAGAGACCACTCCAATATGGCGGTAGCTTGAAATTGCGTTGAATCCGATTTGGCCTACAGTCTTCCCGTCAACGTCGGGACTGGCCACAGGGGTAACGTGCGTGGTAAACGTCTGACCACCGCGTAAGTAAGTTAGCGCGATATTCTTACCCGCCGAATGATGGATAATGCTGATCAGTTGCTCGCCCGTAGAGATCTTGGTGTTATCCACCTTAACAACCTGATCGCCTTGAGCGAGTCCTGCCTTCTGAGCCGGCATGCCGTCGCGCAACGGTCCTATAACGGGCTGGAATTTGCCCGTGGGCTCGCCAAAAAGTGCGGAGCCTAAAAACAAAATGACAAATGCCAGTACGAAGTTCGCGAATGGACCCGCGACGATGATGGCTAAGCGCTGCCACACTGATTTGCTCTGAAAATTATCAGCTTCGTATCGAGTCACGCCGGCGACGCGCGCTCGGCGCTGTTGTTCTGCCTCCGAGGTCTTTCCATCTTCCCCTTGCATGGCACAATAGCCGCCGATCGGGAATGCGTTGAGCGCATATACGGTTCCCGAGCGTTTGCCCGTAGTTTTCCACAGCTTTGGACCGAAACCGACGGCAAATTCATTCACACGAACGCCGTTGCGGCGAGCGAGAATGAAATGCCCAAGCTCGTGCAACACGACTAAAACCGAAAGCATGAACAAAAACGTCAGCAGTTTTTCTATCCCAACGAGTGTTGGCAACGCGAAGGCAAGCATCATACCTCAATCTCTTGGCGCAAAGCGTCCACGGCAGCGATCGCTTCTCGCCGCGCTCGAGCATCAGCTTCGCGAACTCGTGATAGTGTTAATTCGGTCGCGACGCTCAACTTCATTACCCGCTCAACGACGGCAGGAATGCTAGTAAAGGCGATCTCTCCCTTTATGAAGGCTTCGACCGCTATCTCGTTTGCGGCCGAGAGCGTGGCTGGTGCCGTCCCGCCAAATGCCAGTGCGTCATAAGCGAGGCTCAAGCAGGGGAACCGCTTCAAGTCGGGCCGTTCGAACTCATAACGCAGCGCAGCGGCTCCAGGATTGCCGCCGGCTGCGACCAAGGGGTCGAGCTCCACACCCGGTTGTCGCAACCGTTCCGGATATGATAATGCGTACCCAATAGGCAAGCGCATGTCCGGGGGGGATAGCTGTACTTTAACGTTACCGTCGCTAAAGACGACCATCCCATGAATTATGCTTTGTGGATGAACCAACACGTGCACGTTTGCCCCGGGTTGATTGAAAAAGCGGCTTGCTTCGATCACTTCGAGGCCTTTATTCATCATCGTTGCCGAATCGACGCTATTCTTGGCGCCCATCTGCCAGGTAGGGTGCGCAAGGGCCCGCTCGACGGTAGCCCGTTTGAGATCACGCTGTGTCATACGCAAAAACGGCCCGCCCGAAGCGGTTAAAATGAGGGCGGTCACCCGCTCGGGGGCTTCGCCCACCAGACACTGGAAAATCGCGCTATGTTCGCTATCTATTGGCAGGATCTGCGAGCCCGAGCGCTTCGCAC